>DATECO010000143.1:0-6329 GCA_035286865.1 Nitrospiria bacterium
CATCTCGGAGGGAATCAACACCGTCATCTATCCCATCACCCTCGTGCCCTCGGGATAATCAAGGACTTGCCGGGTTTGGGCCTGGAATGACAGCGATTACAGTCAGAGAGCGTAAAAGCCACCTTGCCATGGCAGCGTCCGCAGAATTCCCCTTTCGCAATGGCATCCATCGTCACCTTATTGACCCCGGCCCGCATGATGAAGATGCTGGGATGACAGTTCTTACAATCCAACCAGAGGGTATGGGGATAATGGGGGTAGACGACATCGGGGAGGTCTCCCTTGACTTTAAACACTACATTAAAGTCCATCGGGGGCATGCCCTTCTTCCCATCAAGATCATCCAGGGGGTCGATCACCCCTAGCTCGATAGACGATACCCAGTCCACATCCCCGTGTTCATTCTGTGGAAGAAAATAAAAAGGGAGTGGATGGGATTCCTCCCCTTCGGACTCCAGCAAGATTTCGGCCAGGGCGTCGATGACATCTTCGGGGATCTCTTCCTTCACCTCCTGTGCTAAGGGTGCCTGGAGGGTTGGCGGAACTCCCTGAGGCACAGAGGATGGAGCAGTACGGGTGGCCTCCATGGCTATTTCCAGCGGGCTCTTGGACCTCGTCTTTGGATTGCAGCTTATGGCGGTCAAGGCCGACAGGGAGATGACCAGCAGGATCCCAAATAATCTTCTGTGGGAGAAGTACGGATGGCCCATAAGATCCATGGATTACTGGACCACGATGACCTCACCCTTCATATTTCTGTGGATGAAGCAGAAATAGGGGTAGCGTCCAGGAAGGGAAAAGGTGTGGGAACAGACCTTTCCCGGAAACAACTCCGGGCAAAAGATCTCGAGCTCCTCTGTTCCAGTGGGAATGCTGGCGGTCAGATGCCGGCGCTCATCCTGATTGACCCAGTTCACGGTGTCACCCACCTCAATGACAATTTGGGGAGGATCAAATTTATAAGAGTCCTTTGGGATCGTCACATCATATTCCGTCTTCTCTGAACCCAGCGCCAGGGTTGCCGTAAGAACCACGAAGGCGAAGAAGAAAGCATACGCCCTTAAATTTTTCTCCCTACGCATCTCTTTACTGACCTGGAGCAAGGGCCTCCGCACTCCCCTCTTTGGGTTTCACATGGCACCTGAGGCAATCAAAAAGTGGGAAGGCCACGCGGTTGTGGCATCTGCCGCAGTACTCCCCCGCGGCGATCTTCTTCATGTGCATCTCAGGGTGGCCCCCGGCCTTTTGTTTGAAAATCTCGTTGTGGCAGTTATTGCAAGACAGCCACATCGTATGGACCTTATGTGAGAAGATCACATCCGGTTGATATTTGCTTTTGGTCTTGATTACGATGTCCAGATCAAATGGCGGGGTAGACTGGGCATTGGGGTCCACGGAATCCCTGGGCTTCACCTTTCCCTGTCTCATGGCCTCGGCCCAGTTGACCAGACCAAACTGATCCATAGGCAGATCGGCAAGCTCCAGGGCCGGGGGGTGCTCCCGCTGCCGGAGGCGGTCTAGCTCGCCAATCGTCCCCGTCGGATCACCTGTCCCTGCAATGTTGCCACTTTTATCAAGATAGATGGCCATGGTCGGGTCCACCTTCTTCAATTTTTCTTTGATTCTCTCAAGCCTTTCCTTGGACCCCTCGGGCTTCTTCTCCTCGGTTCCCCTGGGGGCCTGCTGGGATAATGTGGGTTCCGGGTCCAGACCTAGGAGAAGGCCCACCCCGAAAATGATGAAAAATATCCTCCAGCCTCTCTTCTCCACGTACAAACCCTCATCAGGGCGGATTAAATTCAGGCACAGGGGGCGCTGTGAACTCGCTTTTTCCGGCATGGCACCGATCACAGTAGAGAGGAGCCCAGGCGATCCGGCCATTGTGGCATTTCCCGCAATACTCCCCCTTGATGATCTTGATCATCGAGATCTCATTGGCACCGGCCTTCATCGCGAAGACATCCGGGTGGCAGACCTTGCATTTAAATCGGATGCGATGAAACCAGTGGGGAAAGACCACGGGGGGCATCTCGGATTTCTCTGCCTCCCGGTTCATGATGATATCACCGTACTCGGCACGGGAGATGGAACCTGGGATACTGATAGCTATCGCGATTCCGAAGAGTGCCAGAAGGAGAGGTGACCATCTTAAGTGTATTGCCTTGTGCCCTGGCATATTTAACAAATTATAAAGATTTTCTAAAGGTAGGTCAAGACCCCTGGCCGGATGCTTCGGATCGCTGTAGGATCAGATAGATCCCGCTCAAGACCACCAGCAGGCTTCCCACCATAAAACCGGGTGTGGCGGCCTCCCCGAGAATCAAGATGCCCAGGCCACAACCCACCACGGCCCCGAACATGGACAATATCCCTCCTTCCGCCGCAGTGCAGTAGCGGTAGGCATAGGTCATGAGGAGCTGGCCCAGCATCGAAAAAACTACCACGCCTGCGAGGGGAAAGACACTTGATTCCCCAGGGACCTTCCAAGGGATCTCCATCAAGGGAATGCTCAACGCCATCCCCATGATATTAAAATAATGAAAGATGGTCCAGGCCGAATCGGTCCTTCTAGACTCCCGTAGCGAAAATATCGCCCCACCCACCATCGCGCCAGACAAGAGCGCCAGAAGGTCACCCCTCTGGATATCCTGAAACGTGGGATCCACGATCAGGGAGATGCCCGCAAAGGATATGAGGAATGCGCCCACCGTGGATACGCCGAGGCCCTGCCTATACATCATCTGAGTATAAAGGCTGGCAAAGATCGGGTAGGTATAAAGAAGGATAATGGCATTGCTCAGGCGAGTCGCCTCGATGGCGTAGAAATACAACAGGTTGCCGATCCCACCCAGCACTCCCCGGGCCAGCACCATTCGCCAGTTGACCACCCGGACCTCGATCCATCCTCCGGTGATCGCGACCTGGATTATGAGGAAGCTGAACAAAAACCTCAAGAAGGCGATCTCGGCTGGCCCGGTATACTGCGTGGCCACCTTCACAAAAAATGCCTGTATTCCGATACAGGTGGCGGCCAGGAGCATTATGGCCATTCCGTATCGCCTAGTCATACCATTCTCATAAGGTGATTGAGCTTATCTCTATGGTATACTTGGGTACTCTACCATCATCCCAACGTTCCTACAACCCTTCCTCAAACCTTTTGACCTTTATTTTCTCTTGAAAACCCAAGGGAAGAAGTGTATATTTTGACTCAATCTAAACAGGCATCAGGAGCCTCATGTGAGCCATGATGAATAAGAATATCTTGAACCTATTTCCGGAGTTAGGCAAAGATTTACAGGGACTGTACACCACCGGCGTTTTACCCTCACAAAAGGTGAAGGGGCTGATTGAGGCAGGTGCCATCTCCGCTTGCGCACCCTTTACAGAAGAACAGATTCAGCCTGCAAGTATAGACCTTCGATTGGGTCGTGTGGCCTATCGCGTTCAGGCAAGTTTCCTTCCGGGCAGATATTCTACTGTTGAAAAGAAGATTCAAGAATTAGTGATGAGTGAGATTGATCTTAAGCGACCCACGGTCTTCGAGAAGGGGTGTGTCTATATCGTTCCCTTGATGGAAGAGCTGGTCTTACCGAAAGGGATATCCGCTAAGGCAAACCCAAGAAGCACCACAGGGCGTTTGGATATTTTCACCCGGCTGCTGACCGATTACGGGACCGAGTTTGAACGGGTGCCGGAAGGTTACAGAGGCAGGTTGTACATCGAAGTTGTCCCTCGCACCTTTACGATCCTCGCCCGCGAGGGAATGAGATTGAACCAACTGCGCTTCATCCGGGGCAACCCCCCTTCACCGGATACCCAGCTCAATGAGCTAAACGAAAATGAAACACTGGTCTATTTGGACGAAGACCGACCGGGCGAGGCACAGATCAACAAAGGGCTCCGGGTCTCGGTTAATCTTCAGGGAAGCCACCACTCAGAGATCATCGGCTACAAGGCTAAAAAAAATGCCCCCGTGATTGATCTCCAGAAAGCGAATTATTATGATCCTGCTGAATTTTGGGATCCGATCTATACCCCCAAGACCAAAGGGATCATCCTGAATCCGGATGACTTCTATATCTTGGCCTCAAAAGAAAAAATACGCATTCCGCCAGACTTTGCGGCAGAGATGGTGGCGTATGATCCCTCCATGGGTGAATTTCGTATTCACTATGCAGGCTTCTTTGATCCTGGGTTCGGGTATGGCCTGAGCGATATTAAAGGAACCCATGCAGTATTGGAAGTGAGATCACACGAGGTCCCGTTCTTAATCGAAGATGGGCAAATTGTAGGCCGTTTGATATACGAGCGGTTACTTGACCCTTCTGAGAAGGTTTACGGAACCGACATCGGTTCATCTTATCAGTGCCAGGGTCTGTCTCTGAGCAAGCAGTTCAAGCACGCTTTCTGACTGCTCTTGCTTCCACCTTGATCACTCACTTCACCCACAAACAGCGATTCTCCAAGATGTCTCTGAAAAAAATCAGGGATATCCGAATCCTCCTGGGTTTCGTGTTCCTGGGCATCGCATTTTCACTATTGACCACTCCCCCGGCACCAGCGCAGGAAGATAGTCCATACCGGATCTTGCACCATGACCTGGAGGTGGATCTCTATCCCCCCATCCATAAAATCATTGCCAGGGATAAACTGAAAGTCCGTTTGCTGAGCACCTCTGTCGGGATCATCACCTTACATCTCCACCAGGACCTCAAGGTCGAAAAGGTTTTATTCAATCGGCGGCCTCTAAACTTTACTTCTATTACAATTACATCAGCCCAGAGCGAAGAAACTGAAGCAAAAATCCGGGCCATCAAAATTTTTCTCCCCGAAGGCCAGCCAAGGGATGAGGTGATGGATCTTGAGATCAGCTACCGTGGGGAGATCTATGACCCCCCGAAAGAGTCCGCTTTCCTTCGTTTCGTCGCTCCCAGCCAAACAACCGGCATAATTGGTGAGGAGGGGGTCTACTTGAGCGCTGAGACCCACTGGTACCCGGACCTGCCGGGCACATTGGCCACCTTCCGGTTGGTGGCCAAGACCCCGGCGGATTGGGAGGCCGTAAGCCAGGGAGACCTGGTATCGCGCAAATCGGATCCACAAGGTGTGCAGACCGTCTGGAAGGTGGGGAGACCGACCGATGCCCTGGCCCTGGTGGCCGGCCCGTTTGTGGTGAATACCCAAAAAATCGGAGGGGTCACTCTCTCAACCTATTTCTTCAAAGAAGATGCCCACCTCTCCGATGAGTACCTGGAGGCATCTGCCCGATACCTTGAGACCTATTCAAGGCTACTGGGGCCTTATCCCTTCTCAAGATTTGCCGTGGTCGAAAACTTCTTTGCCTCGGGCCTTGGTTTTCCCTCTTTTACACTATTGGGGAGCCAGGTAATTAAGCGCCACTATGTGCAGCCGTATTCCCTGGGCCACGAGATGGTCCACTGCTGGATTGGAAACCATGTCTTCAATGATACCCGTCAGGGAAACTGGGTCGAGGGGCTCACCACCTACCTGGCCAATTATTACTATGACGAGCTCACCCAGGGCGAGGAGGCCGCCCGTGAACACCGCCGCAGGATGCTGGTCGAGTACTCCACCTATATAAATGAGGATTCGGACTACCCCATCGCTAATTTCCAGAACAAGACAACCCCACAGGACAACGCCATCGGCTACCAAAAAACGGCCATGGTCTTTCACATGCTGAGAAGGCAGGTGGGAGATGGCGCCTTTTTCAAGTCACTGCGAAACCTCGTAAAAGATTATGGCGGAAAGCAGGCCTCCTGGAACGAACTGCAAGCCGTTTTTGAAAGATCAACCCGCCAAGACCTGAATGGATTCTTCCGGCAATGGGTAAAGGAAAAGGGCGGGCCACTTCTCTCACTGGAGAATGTGCAGATCTTGAAGGCCGATCAGGGTTATATCCTCCAGGCAACAATCATCCAGTCCCCACCACTGTTTGATCTGCACCCGCCCCTAGTGATCGAGTCTTCCAAGGGCCGTATTATAAAAATCCTGGATGTTAGAAAGGCCCAGGAGCAGGTCTCCATACCGATGAAGGAGAAACCGATCCTGGTCCAGTTGGATCCCGATCACCACATCTTTCGCCGACTGCACCGCACTGAAATGCCTTCCAACCTCAATCTGCTCCTGGCAGATCCAGAAAAAATTGTGGTCTATCCGGCAGAAGAAGCGACACAGGAGAAGGTCCACACAGAGCTTGCCCACCGAATCGAGAAAAAGGAAAAGGCCAAAGTAATCTCCGATCGCCAATTGAACCCTGAAGAAATAAAGACCCATTCTGTCTTTATCCTGGGGGGCCCCGGGCA
>DATECO010000144.1:0-6985 GCA_035286865.1 Nitrospiria bacterium
ATGGACCTCATTGGCCGAACTCTCCTGTAACCGGACCACGATCGGGTCACTCAGATATGCCCGGATCAGGGGTGTTCCGGGATCCCCATGGCCCTTGCTGGAGAACAGCTTCGATGGATCAGGGTTATTAGCCAATCGAACCGAGAGCGGCTCTGCCCGCATCCCGTACCCGCCACCTGTCGTGGCCTCACCGCCATTGAGATACATCATGGCCGACTTGTTCATCTTAGGCAGATATTTCGCCGATGGAGTCCCGTCCACCGACGGGCGCCCAGCCATTGGGTTGTCACTCGTGATTAGCTCGGCTGTTCGGGGATTGGAATCCACCACCCACATCACCACCTCCCGGAAACTCCCTTTCACTTGCGCAGAGACAGGGTCAGTGGTGTGGATATCCGCCACCTGGCCGGTCCGAACCTCCTTCCCGGTCGTCGGATCATGGTAAGTTGAGCCAGGAGGTTCGATGACCGTGGAGCCGAACAACCCATGTCCCCAGCCGTCCAATCCGAAGACATGGTCATGCCAGAAGACGATCCCCAGATCCACGTCCGGATACCAGCGATACCGGACAAATTCCACGCTCGCAATGGAGCCGGCCTTATGGTTTTTTGTCAGAGGAGAGGTCAAAACAACAGTTTTCCCCTTGATCTCCTTGACCCTGACTGCCTCAAACTCTCCCACACCATCCAGGCTCAGCCCGATCACGATCCCCGGATGGAACATCGGGGCATCGAAGGCAGTCCCGTGGATGTCAATCTTGCGGACTGTGGAAGCCACCTCAATGGAGGTATCCCCCGCCTTGGCCATTCTGGTCAGCGTGGCATTCTGCGGAATTGGGAGCCCCTCGGTGGGCTTCTCCTTATCTGAAGCCTTCAGGATCGTGAAGGGACGGACCGATTGCTCGTAGTTGAATCCGATAATCACCCCATCGGAGGCTGTAATATCGAACTGCCAGAAGTGGGGGTGTATGTTGGTCTTGTTAGAGTTAACCGTTCGTGCATCATCCTTCATCTTGCTCTTGTAGACGATGTCTACACAATCATAGACATTGGCCCGGATGGCCAGGGGATGCTTTTGATCGTCGTTAGCCCGAATCGCCGCCTCATCCTCTTCAAGGACATACAGGAGACCGTCTGGATCCATAATCGCCGGCGTCTTGGGGGTCGCCTTCTTCAAAGTGATCGGAAGCGTAATCCCGTTGATCGTGAAGAACCGGCGAGGCGATTTGGTTGGACAGAGACTCCACGGTCCATTTTCTCCCGGTTGGGCAGGCTCGGCGGAGAGCTTTGCGTCCTTTGTCAGGCGGATGGGTTCGAAGAATGGCGCTGGATTGTGGTCAGGGGCAAAAGGAACTCTCTTGCCCAGGTGGGGCCTGAAGTGGGGATAAGAAAGCTTTCCCGTGATAGGATCAAACCGGAATGCAGGCCGTTTTCCTGGGGCCTGTGACTTGTAATTGACCCAAACCTGCTGGGTTTCAGGCTCGTTCAACGCCACATTCCCATCCCATTTCCAGTCCATCACCGTGGCATCGTGGGAGACCGCCTGCTTGTGCTCGTCCTCCGTCCCACCGGGAAGCCCCTTGGGTGGAAGCATCATGGAGACCCAGTCCTTGATGGAGACCGTAGGCGGATTAGCCTTCCAGTCGGTCTTGTCCGCAGTAATCTTAAACTTCTGTCCACCGAACCAATCCACTGTGGTGCCCACCAGTTTGGAAGAGTCCACAGTCGGCTTCATCTTGCCTTTGCGGTCCGGAAGCTCAGCCAAGGGCGGCATTAGATCATCCTGAGAAGCGGCTACCTGGAGGGTATTGTAGACCCGCCAGAAGCCCCACATCCCGGTGACATAGTGCTGAGGAATGTGGCAGTGGAACACATAGTCCCCGGCCCCATACTGGCATCCGCCGGAACCGCACTCGATCACTTCATTATAAGATTCCGCTGCGCCGATAGCCTGGACATCCAACCGCTCGGAACTGGTCCGAATGGCCGGGAACTTCACTGGGCCTGTCCCATTGGCCGTGGCCGCAAAATTAAACTCGGCCGTGGTCACAGCCTCAGGTGACATGGGCCAGCGATCCCCACCCCCATGAAGGTGATGGGAGTGCACCATCTCGGATCCCCCCATCATACGAAATTTCGTGGGATCCCCAAGATAGGAACGGGGAACAGTCGTCGCAGGATCACCGAAGGTATACGATCCATAGGCCATGGATTCATCGTGAATCCCGTGCTTCTCCACCTGGAGGGCAAGGCGAGTACCGTGGGGCTCACTCCTCAAGTTAAGTCCACGGCCACCAGGACGATAGGCATCCGTCACGGCATCCCGCTGGGGAAGCATCTCCCCGTTTCGGTCCAGGATCCGGAAGACTTCATCCCCGATCTCATGGTACCAGATGTCAAACTCCCGGAAGTCAGGGCCGTTGGGATCTTCGATCATGGCCATCCAGCCACTCTTGAGCTCCTTCCCATTCCACGGGTTCAAATAGCGAGAGCCCCGGGGCTCCACCACCAGGGCACCAAACATCCCCAGGGACCACTGTTCCCGAGTGGCGTGGCTATGGAAGTGGTGTGCACCCTCCGGCTCATCTGGCGAGATATACCACTCAAACTCCTGGAATTTCCCAGGCATTACTAAAGAATCCTTATTCGTCATGGTGGCCGCCTTGCCGCTGGCCTTAACAATAAAGCTCGAACCGTGGACATGCAGGCTCACCGGCTCATCATCCGTGGTCTGATTCCGCAGAACGATGCGGACGCAGTCCCCCTGATTGGCCCGGATCCCCAACGGCTGAATCAGATCCCCCTGAAGCCCTATGGAAACAGCCGCTGACGGGAAGGGATCACTGCTTTTACGGGCTTCTGCGTTCTTCTTTTCCTCAGCCCGAACCTTTTCTAGGTCCTCTGTCAGGACATAGAGATATCCGGCGAAGTAGTCCATAAATCGGCTGATCGTAATTTCAGCATTAATGGCCGTAACATCGAAGGTCTTGACCGGCGCTCTGGAAGGGCAGCGGCCTCCCTCCGTCACGGTCTCTTCCGTGCTCAGTCGGAGCGGCACACCTTGCATCGCCGCATGGGCCTGCGCACCGGAGTAATATCCCCCCAGACTTCCCCCTGCCTTTTCGATCTCCTGATCCAGCCTATTTTCCAAATTTTCAAGCAAAGCCACACCGGCTGGCTGATACTGCACCCCTGTCGGGGCGGCAGCGGACGGGCCACGCTCCGGAATGGACATCTCCATGGCGTGCATACTATGGTCTATTTCCTCCGCAACTGCCCTCGGAGAAATGACCAAAAGACCCGGGACCAAGATAAACATTATCAGGAAAAGGATATAACGCAGATCCCTCCCTCTCCTAAGTATCCAATTCATATTGCATTTCATAATCGTATGCTCCTCCTCTCACTCATTTATCTATGGGCGTTTTTGTCTTTGTACAGCCAGAAACCCAGGTGGGAAAACAAATAGAATCTGAATTTACCTGACACACGGTTCCCTAGTCAAGCAAATAGTATAGCCAGAAACTCAGACAGGGAAAAGTAAAGCTTCACCGCTATTGCGGGTCAGTTGCAAGGATTGTACCACGCAGGATCAATACAATTGAAACCCACCGATATCAAAGGGTATTTTAATGAACGTGTGACAATAATTTAAGGAGGCACCTAAAATCATTTTTAAAGAAGATTGTCTAGAGCCTTAGACAGATTTCATGGAGTGAAAAATAAAGAAGTGAAAATATGGGCTATTTCGGTGTCAAGAGGATGAGACACCGTCTGTCAACAGCCCGTACAACCTCATCTTGTTGTACAGCGTCGCACGGCTGATGCCCAGTAGGCGAGCGGCCTGGGTACGGTTCCCCCGTGCCTTTTTCATGGCCTCGGCAATCTTTTCCCGCTCCACCATCTCAGTCGCCAAATGGGTCATCTGCCGCAGGGGATTTACCACTTCATCTTCGGGGGTCTGCTCAAGAAATAACCCCTCCAGCTTGAGCTCTGGCCCTGGGCTCATCAAGACAACCCTTTCAATGATATTTTCCAGCTCGCGGACATTCCCGCGCCAGGGATAGTCGATCAAAATCTTCATGATCTGTGCCGAGACCTGTTTTGGGGCCTGGCAATTCTGCTCACAGTACTTCTTGATAAAATGATCCACGAGGAGGGGGATATCCTCCTTCCGTTCCCGCAGGGGAGGAATTGCGACCGGAACCACGGCCACACGATAATACAGATCCTCCCGAAAGGTCTTCTTTTCCACGCCCTCCCTGAGATCCTTGTTAGTGGCCGCAATCACCCTCACATCCACTTTAACATTCTTGTTGCTTCCCACCGGCCGGATCTCACCCTCCTGGAGCACCCTGAGCAATTTTGATTGAAAAGCTTGAGTGGTGTCTCCGATCTCGTCCAAGAGAATCGTCCCGCCGTCGGCCTCCTCAAAAAGACCCTTTTTATTACTAATCGCACCTGTAAATGACCCCCTCATATGGCCGAACAACTCGCTCTCCAGCAAGGTCTCGGGCAATGCCCCACAATCAATCGTCACAAAGGGCCTATCCCGCCTCGGGCTGTGGTAATGGATTGCGCGTGAGACCAGTTCCTTACCTGTGCCGGATTCGCCCTGGATGAGGACCGTTGTACTCGTGTTGGCCACCAGCTTGATTAAGCGGAATAAGGATCGCATCTTTTTACTGCGGCCAATAATATTTTTAAAATCAATCTCAATCCCAATCTGGTCCCGAAGACGCTCCACCTCTCGAGTCAGGCGATGAAGATCTAGGGCTTTTCTCACCACCATCTTTATTTCCTCATTGTTGATCGGCTTGGTCAGGTAATCATAGGCCCCTTCCTTCATGGCCGCTACGGCAGAATCGATCGTCCCAAAGGCTGTCAGCACGATATAGGGCACCGCCGGGTTCACCCCCTTGACCTTTTTGAGTAGCTCCAGGCCATCCAGGCCCGGCATCTTGAGGTCCGAGATGACCAGATCAAACCACTCTTTCTCCAGCAGCTTCAAGGCCTCCTCCCCTGAAGGTGCGGTCTGTACCTGGTAGCCCTCTTTGCCCAAGACCTTCTTAAAGAGGGCCAGCATGTTCACCTCATCATCCACCACCAGAATCTTGTCAGGAGAGCCTCGATTCGTTGCGCTCACGCCTCCTCCGCTCCACAGGGAGATAAAGGTAAAAGGTCGTTCCCTTGCCCGGGGTACTTTCCACAACAATCCGACCGCCATGGGCCGTTATGATACTCTGGCATATGGAGAGGCCCAGCCCCATACCCTTCTTTTTCTTTGTAGTGAAGAAGGTACGAAAGATCTTGGGTAGATCATTCGCTTCGATCCCGTGCCCTGTATCCACCACAGCAATCTCTACCTCTTTGCCCCAGACAGGATCTCTGGCCGGGGCACCACTCAGATCCACCTGTTTTGCCGCCACACGGACCGTCAGTGTCCCACCCTCCGGCATCGCCTCCATCGCATTGAAAAACAGGTTGATCAGCACCTGGCCCACTTGTTGAGGGTCTGCCCAGACCTTTGGAAGACCCTTCTGGGTATCCATCACGATCTGAATCTTGCCTTTCTGGAGCTGACTGGAGATCAGGTCAACGCCCTTGCGAATCACCTCTTCCAGATCTATCTGCGCAAACTGGGCCGGGGTGGGGCGGCCAAATTCCAGCAGGTCCCGCATAATCTTCTTGCATCGCCGAGCCTCCTCTTCGATAATCTTGAGCGATGAGTATCGAGGATCTGCCGGCTCCACCTCTGTGAGCAGATCTTGGGCAAAACCCAGAATAATGCCCAGCGGATTATTGAATTCATGCGCAATCAAGGCAGACATCTCACCGATTGCGACCAGCCTTTCCGAATTAATGAGCTGTTGCTCCATCTCCTTTTCCTTGGTCACATCCTTAGCGATCTCCACCACCCATTTTACCCCTTCGCTATTCGTCTTGATGGGCAACGAGAGCAGTTCCTCGAAACAGGGTTCGGTATCGCGGACTTTCACATCCTTGAGGAGAACATAACCCGGCTCACCCTTTTCAAAGGTCATTTTGGCCGGGCAGAAATTGCACGGCTCACTTCGATTATAAAAAACCTTATGGCATTTTTCGCCTTTCTGCTCCTGGGACCCCCTGCCGGTGCGTTTCTCGGCGGCGGCATTCAAATAAAGGACATTAAAGTCCCGATCGATAATTTCAATGGCATCGGGAAGCCCATCCAGGATAGCCTGGAAGAGGCGCTCCTTCTCCTCTAGCTCATGAAGCCGTTCAGCGACCCTCTCCTGTTGAATAGACTGTTTCCCCTGTGACATAAAATCACCTTTGAACGCTCCCTAATTCTATCCTAATCCCCTCGGCTTACCTTTGTCAATATTGGACAATGCAGCACGAATCGACTCCTTGAGATCATGAATCTCGATGGGTTTGATGAGATACCGATAGGCCCCCTTCTCAAATGAGAGCATCCGCGTCTCATCCGAAGGATAGGCCGTGATCATGATGACCTCCGTATGGGGGTACTGCCTTTTCATACCCCCAAAAACTGCCAGTCCATCCATAGGGGTCATTCGGATATCGATCAGCGCCAGATCAAATTTTTCATGCTCAAGCAGGGTCAGGGCCTCTTGCCCATCTTCCGCTGTCCTAACCTCATAGCCGTCCTTTTTGAGGGTGTGGATCAACAGACGTAAAAAATTCTCTTCATCATCAACAGCCAGGATCTTGGCACGTTCTACTCTGCTCATTTCATGTCCTGACATATCCCGCATGATCAACACAGGAACTTGATTTGGGATAAGAGAAAGCAAGATACATGCCAGGACTTATAACTTTTATCCCGACTATCTCCTTAGCAAATCAAAGAGAGAATGAACAACTCGGGGAAAATAAAACGTAATAAGATCTTTGAATGGAAGAAGGTTTTTAATTGAAATTCAAATGGCGGGTAAGATTGCGGTGTCTTTTCTTTCACCCAATATGCATGGTTCTCCTCT
>DATECO010000145.1:0-3506 GCA_035286865.1 Nitrospiria bacterium
TCATGACGCTAGAGCGTGAATGGCCCTTCGGGATGCACCCCATGTCAATCGAATCACAAGCCACAATTCTGTCCTGGTCTATAAGCCATGGGCTCCTTTATCCTGTGGCCACCCTTTCGATCACCTCGTCCGGAATATCAAAATTGGCATGGACCTTCTGGACATCGTCATAATCCTCAAGGGCTTCCATGAGTTTAAGCATCTGCTCAGCACCTTTCCCTGCCAGACTGACATAATTCTGGGGGACCAGGGTCACCTCGGCCAGTGCGAAGGGTATCTTGTTAGCCTCTAAGGTTCTTTTCACTTTCTCGAAATCATCCGGTGCAGTGATCACTTCAAAATTCTTTTCATCCGTTCTTAAGTCCTCTGCCCCTGCCTCCAAGACAAGGCCCAGCAGTTTTTCCTCATCGGTGCAGGCCCTTTCCACCACAATATACCCCTTCTTACTGAATACCCACGAGACACAACCCGCCTCGCCCATACTTCCCCCATATTTAGTCAACAGGTGGCGGATCTCAGATACAGTACGATTGCGATTATCACTCATGATCTCGATCATAATGGCCACACCACCCGGGCCGTATCCTTCGTAGATCCCCTCTTCATAACTCACTCCGGGGAGTTCCCCTGTGCCCCGCTGGACTGCCTTCTTGATATTATCAATAGGCATATTGACTTCCTTGGCCTTGGCAATAGCCGTTCGCAATCGAGGATTGCCATCGGGGTCCCCACCCCCAATCTTGGCCGCAGCGGTAACCTCTCGGATGATCTTGGTAAATATACGGCCCCGCTTGGCATCCTGGGACATCTTATGCCTTTTTGTGGTTGCCCAGTGTGAGTGCCCACCCATAACATTCGCTCCAACCTTACAGGTGCAGACTGTGTTTCATCCTATGTGTCGCGATTCAGATCAAGAATCACGGCTCACCGATCACAGTCCCTTCGTACAAGCTATGCCCTAAGAACTTAATTGATCTCGGTATTTGTACCACAAAACGTGAGAAGGTGTCAATTATATGTGGGGGCCCGTGCGGCTACACAAAAGGAGGGTCCTCCGATGCCCCCACACCCCGGCCAGTCACCGGCAGAGCCGGATGCCTGGCCCACATTCAATCGGCATTTACCTTGAGTGAGCTGACAGGAGATTGAAAAACCTGCGGGCCAGGACCTTACCCAACTCCGGAACTTTCTCTAACTCCTCCAGGGTAGCCCGCTGGATCCCATCCAGACTACCGAAGTGTCGGAGGAGCGCCCTCTTTCGGATCTCTCCGATTCCATCGATCTCATCCAGCACAGAGGTCACCATCTCCTGCCCACGCAGCTTGCGATGATAGGTCACTGCAAAACGATGGGCCTCGTCACGGATCCGCTGGAGCAGATGGGTCGCCGGTGAGGCAGGCGGCAGGATAATCGCCTCTGAAGCACCTGGTAGAAAAACACGTTCCTCTTTTTCTTCACGGGCCTTAGCCAGACCGATGATATCGATATGATGTGGGGGCCCGTCCGGCGACACAAACTGCTGGTCCTCCGATGCCCCCACGCCCCTCGCTCGGGCTGGCGAAGCCAGACCCTCGCTTATTTTCTGTCTAAGGTTTAACCGTTCCAAGACTTCAAGGGCAGCTGATAATTGACCTTTTCCACCATCGATGAGAATCAGATCGGGGAACTTGCCCCCGGTTTCTTTAACCCTCGAGTACTGGCGATAGAGGACTTCCTGGAGCATCGCGAAGTCATTGGCCCCCTGAATGGTACGAATCCTAAACTTACGGTAATCCGATTTCTTCATCCCCTTTTCATCCCAGACCACCATCGAGCCCACCGCCTGATCTCCCATCATATTGGAGATATCGAAGGCCTCAACTCGCCGGGGCAACCTGCGCAGGTGAAGCAGACGCTGGACCTCAATCAAGGCCTGTTCGCCGTGCTCCTGCAATGCGAGGTGTTCTTGCAGGCACAGGGCCGCATTCTCCTGGGCCAGTTTGAGTAGTTGGGTGTCCGGCCCTCGGGAGGGCGAGTGAAGGTGCACCGGTCCTCCCCTCCTATCAGATAGCCACTGCTCCAATAACTCTTTTTCTGTCAGTTTGACGGGCAACAAAATCTCTGGGGGAATTATCCCTTCCTTGGCATAAAACTGCTCTATAAAGGAGGCATAGAGTTCGTCTTCAGGCCAGTCCGCTACGCCTTCAAGCAAGAAGTCCCTTCGACCAATGAGCATCCCCCCGCGCACAAACATGACCTGCAGGTCTACCGTCTCTCTCTGCCGCGCCAGGGAGATTACATCCTGGTCTGTCAGGTCAGTAGTGGTCACACGTTGTTTTTCCAGTATTCGCTCTACCTTTAAAATCGTATCCCGCAGCCGGGCCGCCTCCTCAAAATTGAGATGCTGGGCCTCGGCCTCCATTTGGGTCCTGAGCTGATGAATCAGCTCTCGATCTTTTCCCTCCAGGAACATCCGCACCTGGTGAATCATCGCGCGGTACTGCTCACGGCTCTGGTGGCCAGTACAGGGTGCCAGGCATCGCTTTATTTCAAACTCGATGCAGGCCCGCTCCGCTGTCCCGTCAATCTTAATCTTGCAGTTGGGCAGTGGAAAGACCCGCCGAAGAACTTTGAGGGTCTCCCGCAGGGCATTGGTAGGAACGTAGGGACCATAGTAAAGGGCCCCATCCCTCTTGACCCTGCGGACAATCTGGAGCCTCGGATAGTCATCCTTGATCGGCAGTCTTAGGAAGGGATAATTTTTGTCATCCCGGAGGAGGACATTGTACTTGGGACGGTGCTTTTTGATGAGATTATTTTCCAGGATCAGGGCCTCAAGCTCGGTCAGGGTCACCAGAACCTCGATATCCTGGACTTGATCTACCATGGAGCAGATTTTCGGGGTGAGCGTGGCCCCTTTGTGGAAATAGGAACGCACTCGATCAGACAGAGAGCGGGCCTTACCAATATACAGGATCTTTTCGTGCTCCCCTTTCATCAGATAGACGCCGGGGTTGTGGGGAAGGGCTTCCAGTTTGTTTTTGAGGGTCATAACGGATTCATTATAGCATGCTGAACACTAAAGCATGAATGTGGAGCCCCACGGGCAGAGCCCGTGGCACCTTTCAGGGACCCGTGAAGCAGAATCTGGTTCGACATGGGCTTCGACGGTGAGCTCAGCCGAACCGCTCACCATGCTGAGCGAAGTCGAAGCACTGAGCGAGGCCCACGGCCAGAGGCCGTGGCCTGAGTCGAAGGGTCAAAGTGCGCTTGCGAGATACCTTGACCAAATGTGCATAGCTGCTATACTTGGAAATACCATGCGTCTATGTTCGTGATCCTTGGAGCCGTTTCAAGCGGTTGCTTTCCAAAGCAAACAAAGTGAACAATAACAAAATCAAAGTATTGCTGATCGAGGACGATCCTGCATACACTGGTCTTCTCAGGAGAACTCTGTCCAAAGAAAAGAGTCCTCAATTCGATTTGGAATCCGCCAGCGGTCTCCAAGCAGGCCTTGAGCGCCTTGG
>DATECO010000146.1:0-2215 GCA_035286865.1 Nitrospiria bacterium
CCAGGTCCTTCTCGGGCGGAGCGGCAAAGAGAGTGAAGATCCGGGCCGTATCTGCGCCATACTCTGCGATTAAGGTCTCAGGGTCAATCACATTTTTTTTGGACTTAGACATCGACCGCATCGGGCCAATCTCGACTGCAGCACCGCATCCCTCGTGGGTGCGGTCGTCCCGACACTCCTCCGGGTAGATATAACCGTGGGTCAGGCATCGGTAACTCTCCTTGACCACCATCCCCTGGGTGAGGAGGTGGGTGAAGGGTTCATCCACCTTGATCAGCCCCAGGTCCCGGATGACCTTGGTAAAGAACCGCGCATAGAGGAGATGAAGCACGGCATGCTCGATCCCACCGATGTATTGATCCACCGGCATCCAGTATGAAGCAGCCCGCGGATTGATGGGCCGCTCACTCACCTGGGGATCGGCATAACGCAGAAAGTACCAGGAGGAGTCCACAAAGGTGTCCATTGTGTCAGTCTCCCGGCGGGCCTTTTTGTGACACCTTGGACAGGTCACGTTCAAGAAGGATTTATTCCCCAGGAGGGGGGAGCCTCCCATGCCGGTGAGAGGGACCTTGCGGGGAAGTTTTACAGGAAGCTCTTCTTCTGGAACGGGGACAATGCCGCACCGATCGCAATAAAGGATGGGGATGGGCGTGCCCCAGTATCGCTGGCGGGAGATTCCCCAGTCCCGGAGTTTGAAATTGACGGTCCGTTTGCCCAGACCTTGCTGCTCGATATACTGCGCGATCCTGGGTTGGGCCTCCTTTGGGGAGAGGTGATTAAACTGCCCTGATGAAACCAGATGGCCCGCCTCCTCCGTATAGGCCTGCGGTAGGGCTAAGGGATCAAGGCTGCCTTGTGGATCTTGTATCACCACACGGATCGGAAGGTCATATTTTTTGGCAAATTCATAATCCCGCTGGTCGTGGGCCGGGACGGACATAATGGCCCCTGTTCCATACTCCATCAGTACAAAATTGGCCACCCAGATCGGGATCCTCTCACGGGTCAGGGGGTTGATCGCATAAGAGCCGGTGAATACACCTTCCTTCTCCAATTCCTGTGCCGTCCGGATCTTCTTGTCCTGTTGCCTGACCCTTGCCACAAACTCGCTGATTTTCCCGGCCTCGGCCTTTCCTTGCGTTAACTGTTGCATCATGGGATGCTCGGGGGCCAGAACCATAAAGGTCGCCCCAAACAAGGTATCCTGGCGGGTGGTAAAGATCCTCAGGGTCCCATCCCCATCCGCCAGGGGAAAGTCCACCTCCACCCCTTCGCTGCGACCGATCCAGTTTTTTTGCATGGTGAGGACCCGTTCGGGCCAACCGGGGAGCCGCCCACAGTGTTCCAGGAGCTCCTCTGCATACGCGGTGATCTTGAAAAACCACTGGGAGAGATCTCTCTGTTCTATCCCTGTCTCACATCGCCAGCACTGTCCATCCACCACTTGCTCGTTGGCCAACACCGTCTTGCAGGAGGGACACCAGTTCACGGCCGACATCTTTTTATAGGCGAGGCCCCGTTCATACATCTTTAAAAAAAACCATTGATTCCAGCGGTAATAGTCCTCATCACTGGTGGCCAATTCCCGGTTCCAATCATACGAGAGCCCCAGTTTTTTGAGCTGTTTTCGCATGGTCGCGATATTTTCACGGGTCCATTGAGCGGGGTGTATCCCCTTTTCGATGGCTGCGTTCTCGGCGGGCAGCCCGAAGGCATCCCATCCCATCGGATGGAGCACAGCAGACCCTCTCAAGGTCTTGTAACGTGCGATCACATCTCCGATTGCATAATTTCGAACATGCCCCATGTGGATCCGGCCAGAGGGATAGGGGAACATCACCAGGCAATAGAACTTGGTCCGGCTAGGATCCTCAGAGACCCTGGAGATAGCCTGCCTCTCCCAGTGGCGCTGCCACCGAGATTCGATCCGATTGGGCTGATAGGGTGATGCCTTAGGCATATTCCTTATTCAGAAAGTTTGGCTTAGATATTGAGAAAATTTACCATAATGCGCCATGCTTGGCAAGCCGGTCTCTTATATGTGGGGGCCCGTGCGGCTACACAAAGGGAAAGGTCCTCCGACCTGCCTGCCCCTGCCCGTCCGGCAGGCGGGGGCAGGCAGGTGCCCTCCACACCCCGCACTCGGCCTGGCCAAGCCAGTGCCTCGCTTTGAGGCCGCTCTCCGCCTGAGGCGGATGGTTCTTGCGCGACC
>DATECO010000147.1:0-3071 GCA_035286865.1 Nitrospiria bacterium
TTAGTTCGGAAGACGCTCTTCCGACCATACTCCCCATGGCTGAATTGGCCCGAAGAATATTCAGATTGCGGTCTAAAATCACAACCCCATGGCCGATCCCATTGAGGATATCTTCCAGCGCAGTCTTTTCAGCGAGAAGCCCAGTATTCGTCATGTGGTTAGCAATAATATTTGAGAAAAGGACTCCGACCCCCTGCCAGGAACGGAACCGCAATTCGAGTAGATCGTCCACCTCATCCTCGGAAACAAGACCGGCGACTCCGTAACACTGATCACCCTTAAAGAAGGGGATCATTCCAATCGCTGAAATCTTTCCTTTTTCCGGGACCTCCTCCCACAGAACGGGAAATCCAGCATCGAATGGTCTCTTCAACAAGACAGCCTGGCGTTGGATGACGCACTGCTCCAGTAGTGGACAGTCGTTCAGGGAAATTTTGATATCAGAAGAGGGATAATCGGTGTCCCGAAGGTCGAAACCTGCTCTTAAAAAACCATTGGCCTGATCATCGTCAAAAAGAATGATAGAGCAGCGCCTGAGTCCACCAAGTATCCGGAAAGCTGTGAGACATTCTTGGAAGAGAATATCGAGAGAAGGGAAGGTAACCTTTGAGGGCATAAGGGAGAGCATGTCGCCCTGCCATCTAAATATTTATGACGAGTTAAACACAAGATATTATAGACCCATTTTCCAAGTAAAGTCAATTATATTGACAAGCCGCCAAGGATTCAATTAGAATGAGTTTTCACTAAATTTGCGGCATTCTCCTTATAGATATCCATGTTTAAAATCTAACTTGCAGGTTTCTGAAGAATCCTCCTTTTACCCTTCGACAGGCCTGTCCTGAGCCAAGTCGAAGGGCTCAGGGTGAACGGAAAATGTAAAGAAGTGTTAGATTCACTACACTAGATTTACACAAAGTTCTGCATCAGGTTGGAAAGGCAGGGTGAATTATGGCAAGACCCAAGACATCTGCTGATATCGAGTCGATTCTAAAAGAGCGGCGGATCTTCAAACCCAGCCCCTCCTTTGGTCGACAGGCCTACATCAAGAACCGCCGCGAATATGATCAATTGGCCAATAAGGCCAGCAAAGACCCGGAACGGTTCTGGGCCTCGATTGCCAAGGAGCTACACTGGTTTAAGCCCTGGAAGAAGGTCCTAGATTGGAAACCGCCCTTTGCCAAATGGTTTGTGGGAGGCAAAATCAACATCTCTTACAACTGCCTTGACCGACACCTTATGACCTGGCGAAAAAACAAGGCAGCCCTGATCTGGGAGGGCGAACCGGGAGAAAACCGTATCCTGACCTATCAGGAGCTCCACCGGGAGGTATGCAAATTCGCCAATGTCCTCAAATCCATCGGGATCATCCCCGGAGACCGGGTGGTCATTTACATGCCCATGATCCCGGAGCTTCCCATCGCCATGCTGGCCTGTGCCAGGATTGGCGCGACACACAGTGTCATTTTTGGGGGATTCTCGGCTGAAGCCTTGAAGGACCGCATCAATGACGCCAAGGCCAGGCTGGTGATCACAGCCGATGGGGGCTACCGAAAGGGCACCGTTGTCCCCCTCAAACAGAATGTGGATGAGGCCCTTAAGAGCTGCCCTTCGGTTGAGCAGGTGATTGTCCATCGCCGCACCCATGCCCGGATCGAAATGAATTCTACCCGTGACCACTGGTGGCATGAGTTAATGCAAGGCGCCTCGGCCGTTTGCGATGCGGTCCCCCTGGATTCGGAACACCCGCTCTTTATACTTTATACCAGTGGGACCACTGGAAAGCCCAAAGGGGTGGTTCACACCACCGGTGGATATTTGGTCGAGACCTACATCACTAGCAAATGGGTCTTTGACCTCAAAGACGAAGACACCTACTGGTGCACGGCCGACATCGGCTGGGTGACAGGCCATAGTTATATCGTTTACGGAATCCTCGCCAACGGGGCTACCAGCCTGATGTATGAGGGCTCTCCCCTCCACCCCAATCCTGACCGCTTCTGGGAGATTATCGAAAAATATCGCGTCAATGTCTTTTACACGGCTCCCACTGCCATTCGAACCTTTATGAAGTTCGGGGATGAATGGCCACAAAAGCATGATTTGAGCAGCCTGAGGCTCCTGGGCACAGTCGGTGAGCCCATTAACCCTGAGGCCTGGATGTGGTATCATGAGGTAATTGGCAAAAAACGCTGCCCCATCGTAGACACCTGGTGGCAGACTGAGACCGGCTCTATATTAATTACCCCCCTACCCGGGGCCATTCCCACGAAACCGGGTTCAGCCACCTTCCCCTTTCCGGGCATTGCCGCCGATGTGGTCAACAAACAGGGAATCCCGGTCTCAGCTAATCAGGGGGGCTACCTAGTTATCAAGAAACCCTGGCCTGCCATGCTGAGGACGATCTACGGCGATCCGGAGAGATACAAAACGCAATACTGGGACCAGATCAAGCTACAGGAACCAAAAACGAATGGATGGTGCTATTTTACGGGTGATGGTGCACGAAAGGATGAGGACGGCTATTTCTGGATCATGGGAAGGGTGGATGATGTGATCAATGTGGCAGGACACCGGCTGGGGACGATGGAGATCGAGAGCGCCCTGGTCAGCCACCCCTATGTGGCCGAGGCGGCGGTGGTGGGCAGACCTGATGCCTTGAAGGGCACCGCCATTTCTGCTTTTGTCACGCTTGAGATGGGCCATGAGACCTCAGACCAACTCAAAGAGGAACTTTGCAAGCACGTGGTCAAGGAGATCGGGCCTATTGCAAGGCCAGACGACATTCGTTTCACAGAGAATCTCCCCAAAACTCGGAGCGGGAAGATCATGCGGCGACTGCTTCGTGAGATTGCTGCTGGCGGTGCCACCTTCGGCGACATCACGACCCTGGAGGACGTCTCGGTCCTGGCTAAATTGCGCGAAGAAGAAGAATGATGAATGAAAATAAAACTATAGGAGCTGTAACGAAATAACTATTACAAGTTGGCTCGTCATGCCCGAATAATTTTACCTGTCCGTCCGGCTGGCGGCTCGGGCATCCAGATCTTGAAAAACCTGGATTCCCGCTA
>DATECO010000148.1:0-2862 GCA_035286865.1 Nitrospiria bacterium
TATCACAACAGGTGGAACGATCGTTGTTAATTTCCGTGTGAAAAGTTGTCAGAGAGGGAATAAATGACGTTTGTCGCTGATATTCTTATCATAAGCGATGTATCCCTTTAACACTTGGCCGTTGGCCCTGTAGTCTATCTCTTCTGTATGCAACGTGGCACAAGCGGAAAGTAGGCCAGACAGCATAATAACCATTATTCTGGCGAACCGTTTCATAACCCCTTACTTATGGTTATTGTTCAACATCAAATAAATGCATACTTTCTGGGAAAAGTAACATGGCGATAAACTAGCTTTCACCTGAAATTATGGTGCCCCCGGGCTGATTTGAACAGCCGACCAACGGTTTAGGAAACCGCTGCTCTATCCATCTGAGCTACGGGGGCACGTTAGAAAACCAAAGAATTACTACCAGGGCTCGAATCTCCTGGGATGGCGGTGAGGGGGGCTAAAGAATCTAACCGAGCGATGCTTAAATAAACCGACCAAGATCATCCCGGCCAAAAACCCTCCCACATGGGCAAACCAGGCCACCCCACCGCCGCCCTGCCCCACGCTTACGCTCCCGCTGATGAGCTGAAGTAGAAACCACAACCCCAGGACGAACCCAGCCGGCACATACATGAGCCGCATGAAGAAACCCAGCGGGATCAGGACCAGGACATGGGCGCGGGGATAGAGAAGCAGGTAGGCCCCCAGAACACCGGAGATCGCGCCACTCGCCCCAATCATAGGGACCACCGAACCGGCATCTGTCAATGCATGACTCATCGCAGCGGCCACGCCACACACCACATAGAAAATGACAAACTTGAGGTGGCCCATGGCATCCTCGATGTTGTTCCCAAAGATCCATAGGTACAGCATGTTCCCAATCAGGTGCATGAATCCCCCATGAAGGAACATGCTGGTGAGTAAACTGAAGGAAGCCGGGATGACCTGAAACTCGAAAGGAAGCGATTGAAGTCCAAAAATCACCGCCGGGATAGCCCCATACTGAAAGACGAAGGTTTGCCCCGCCTTGGCCCCAAGGGAAACCTGGTAAAAGAAGACCAGGACACAGGCAGCAATAATACCTACGGTAAATATAGGCTGTGTCCGGGTTGGATTGTCGTCATGGAGGGGGATCATGGGATCAAAATATTCCGGCCTCGCGTTGAAGCCAACGGGCATACGCGATGATCTCGTTCACCTCCAGCTCGCTTACGCCACTAATTCTAGGCATATTTCCGAATTTCCAGTGATGGGCCTGAACACCTTGCTGGACCGCACGATGAAAACTGGGATCACCGTGGTGATTGGGTTCATAAATCTTTGACACCAAAGGGGGACCTTGATTAGTTCCCTTCGCCGCCTGGCCATGACACGGCGCACACTTGGCATTGAATAAAGATTCCCCTTTCAAATATTCAGCGGGGATGCTCCCCATCAATGAGTTACTGGGAGTTTGCAGCCTAGGTGTTTGATCATTTTCGCATCCGGTCAGCAACAGCACATTCACCAATAGGAGAAGAACCACCCGTATTATCACTTCACTGCCTCCGCGATGAGGCTTTATTTTAAAGGCATTTCAACGGGGTGTCAAGGAAGACTATCAGCGGGAATCAGGGTAAAGCCGCCAGAATAGAATCAAGCTTTAGGGCCGAATTTTCTTTAACAGTCCCAACCTCTTCTGTATCTGCTGCAATTGATTACGGATCTCCTCCTGCTCAGACTTGATCTCCAGAGAACGCTTAAGATCCCTAACGGCCAGGGACAGTTTCTCTTCACGATAATACTTTAAGGCGCGCAGATTGTATACATTGGTCAACTGATCGATCAGGAGGGAGTCGGTGGAATTTAGGTTATATGCTTTCTCCAACTGCTTGACGGCCTCATCAAAAAGGCCTTTTTCAAAGAGTGCAGTTCCTTCACTGGAATACAGCTTCATCAGGATCTCATCGGTCCTGGAGAGCCCAGCCAGTACATGATTTTCCTCCGGACTGGCCTTTAGGCCCTCCAGAAAGGCAACTCGGGCCTCCTCATAATTCTTCCGTTCGAATTCTTCTTGGCCCTTCTCATAATAGAAATTCACGGTTGCTTCGATGTCCTGGTCAAGTGCCTCAAGCAACATCCGGACTCTGCGGTGATTTGGATACACCAGCAGTGCCTCTTCAAACTCTTTTTTGGCCTTAGGATATTCTCCTTCTTTCCGATGTTGCAAAGCGGCATTCACATGATTAGTGGCCTCTGTCACCCGGCCGTTGGCCTCTTGAAGGTAGGCCCGTGCCTGTTTGAGTCTTCGGTGATCTTGAGGCACGGTCTCCAGCTCCATCACAGCGGATTTGTAAAGCCCCTCGCGGTAATACTGCACACCACGGCTGTATGCATCTGGGACATTCGATTCCAGAGAATCTTCTGTGTTTAGCGATGGGTATCGTATCAGTCCACACCCCATCAGGATACAGGCCAGTCCCACGGGCAGCCACAAAAGCGAAGGGCTGGCTTGTCCAGTCCGCCTATGGGGGAGAGCGCGGGCCCCGGGGGCATGGTTCGACAGGCTCACCATGACCGGTCACCCTGGACTTGTGGAAGGGTACACGGGCCCCTAAATTGAAAAAGTGAGGGTTTGAGAATTTTAATGGTTGTCAGGATATTTGGTTTTGATCTTCTCAATAACACCTGTGTCACACATGTCCACGAAGGCATCCACCATGACGGGATCAAATTGACGCTCTTTACCCGCAATCAGCCTCCGTCGTACCTCCTCTTCCGATAGGGGTCCTCGGTACGGTCGATTGGAGGACATCGAGTCATAAGAATCCGCTACTGTAATGATCCTGCTGATCACGGGAATTTTTTCTCCTTTGAGTCCCTGGGGAT
>DATECO010000149.1:0-7024 GCA_035286865.1 Nitrospiria bacterium
GGTTGCGAATGATCGAAAACCTCCGATCGGCTCAGATCGACCCGACTTGGATGGTTCTTACTGTTCTTCCTGTAATTCCCCCGGATCTTCGGCCAATGGTCCAGCTTGAGGGGGGCAGGTTTGCCACCTCCGACCTCAATGATCTATACCGCCGGGTCATCAATCGAAATAACCGGCTCAAGCGTCTGATCGAGCTTAAGGCCCCGGCCGTGATCATTCGAAATGAAAAACGCATGCTTCAGGAGGCGGTGGATGCCCTCTTTGATAATGGCCGCAGGGGAAGGGCCATTCGCGGACCCAACAAGAGGCCCCTGAAGTCCCTAAGTGACATGCTCAAAGGCAAGCAGGGCCGGTTCCGGCAAAATCTGCTGGGTAAGCGAGTAGACTACTCAGGTCGCTCTGTCATTGTGGTGGGACCTGAGCTCAAGCTCCATCAGTGCGGCCTGCCTAAGAAAATGGCCCTGGAACTCTTCAAGCCCTTTATTTTTCAAAAGCTGGAGAAGAAGGGCTTTGTCACCACCATCAAGAGTGCCAAGAAGCTCGTGGAAAAGGAAAAGCCGGAGGTCTGGGATGTCCTGGAAGAAGTCATCCGGGAGCATCCTGTCCTGCTCAATCGGGCCCCCACCCTGCATCGCCTGGGGATTCAGGCCTTTGACCCGGTTTTGGTAGAAGGAAAGGCGATCAAACTTCACCCCCTCGTGTGCGCTGCCTTTAATGCTGATTTTGACGGGGACCAGATGGCGGTCCATGTTCCCCTCTCAATCGAGGCACAGATTGAGGCCAGGGTCTTGATGATGTCCATTAATAATATCCTCTCGCCGGCCAGTGGAAAGCCGATCATGACCCCTTCCCAGGACATGGTGTTGGGCTGCTACTGGCTGACCAAGGAAAAAGCTGGTGCACGAGGGGAGGGCAAGACCTTCTCCAACCTCGCTGAAGTGAGAATTGCCTACGATGCCAAACAGGTGGAGGAGCATGCCAAAGTCAAGGTCCGGATCAACGGGGATCGTGTGGAGACCACTGTGGGAAGGGCCATCCTGAGCGAGATCCTCCCCCCGACGATCCCCTTCGAGCAGGTCAATCGTGAGATGAATAAAAAGGAGCTCATGAAGCTGATCGATGTCTGCTATCGGGAAGCCGGCCATCGTGAGACGGTGATGTTGTTGGATCGGATCAAGGATATTGGTTTTTATTATGCCACCCAGGCTGGGATCTCGATCTGCATCGATGATATGCGCATCCCGACGAAGAAGGAAGAACTCATCGAAAAGGCCAAGCGGGAGGTCCTGGAGATCGAGAAGCAATATGCAGAGGGGCTGATCACAAACGGGGAACGTTACAATAAGGTCGTGGATATCTGGGCGCATAAGACCGAGTTCATTGCCAGCGAGATGATGAAGGAGTTGGCGTCCGAGGAGGAGGCCATTAAGAAAGGCCGCGCAAAGCCTGTTAAAGAGAAGACCGCTGCCGTCACTACTGTCCGCAAGGATTTTAATTCTGTCTTTATGATGGCCGATTCGGGAGCACGGGGGAGCACGCAGCAGATCCGTCAGTTGGGCGGAATGCGGGGCCTCATGGCCAAACCCTCTGGGGAGATCATCGAGACACCGATCACCGCAAATTTGAGAGAAGGCCTCACCGTCTTACAGTACTTCATCTCGACGCATGGTGCCCGAAAAGGCTTGGCGGATACTGCCTTGAAGACGGCAAACTCCGGTTACCTCACCCGACGGTTGGTGGACATTGCCCAGGACGTGATCGCCAGCGAGTTTGACTGCAGGTCTCCGGACGGCATTTATGTCACGGCCCTGGTGGAGGGAGGAGAGATCATTGAGCCGCTCGAGGAACGCCTGCTCGGCCGAATCTCTGCGGAGGACATCCGTGATCCCCTCACCGGTGATGTCATCTCCAAGGCGGAGGAGGAGATCGATGAGGCCAGGTGCAAGGCGATTATCGAGGCGGGTGTGGATCGGGTTAAGATCCGGTCTGTGCTGACCTGTCAGTCGCGCCGGGGGGTCTGTTCGAGGTGTTACGGGCGAGATCTGGCACGTGGAAAGGTGGTGGAAAAAGGTGAAGCCGTAGGGGTCATTGCGGCGCAATCGATTGGAGAGCCAGGGACCCAGCTGACCATGAGGACTTTTCACATTGGAGGAACCGCCAGTAAAGTTGTGGAGCAGACTGTCCTAGAAGCCAAGCATGCGGGGAAATTAAAGTACATCAGCCTCAGTACGGTTCAGAACCGGGGGGGTGACAGGATCGTGATGAACCGGAATGGGAAGATCGCCCTCTATGACGAATCGGGCCGCGAGAAAGAAAAATACTCAGTGGTTTACGGGGCCCGCATCAAGGTGAATGACGGGGCCCGTGTCGATGTAGGCCAAAAACTGGTGGAGTGGGATCCCTACTCCCTGCCGATTCTGACTGAAGTGGGGGGCAGAGTGGCCTATGGGGATTTGGACGAGGGGGACACGATACATGAAGAGGTTGACGAAGTCACAGGACTTTCTAGGAAAGTGGTCATCGACTTTCCAGGTTCCAACAAACGTCCCCGAATCTCGATCAAGGATGATACCGGAAAAACAGCCAAGGTCCCCAGCTCGACTTCTGTAGCCAGATACCTGTTGCCTGCGGGTGCCCATATTCTGGTGGAGAAGGGACAGCATATGTTCCCGGGCGATGTCCTGGCCAAGATCCCGAGGGAGACGACCAAGACCAAGGACATTACCGGGGGTCTTCCCAGGGTGGCCGAGCTGTTTGAGGCCAGAAAGCCTAAGGAACAAGCGGTCATTTCCGAAATTGATGGGATTGTGGAATACGGTGGTTTTGTGAAGGGCATGCGCAAGGTCATTGTGAAAAATGAAATGGGGGATACGCGTGAATATCTTATCTCCAAGGGTAAGCATGTCAATGTCCACGAGGGGGACTGGGTTCAGGCCGGGGAGCCCTTGATGGATGGCTCAGCCAATCCCCATGACATCTTAGATGTACTGGGTCCCAAGGAGCTCCAAAAGTATTTGGTGGATGAGGTGCAGAAAGTTTACCGGCTCCAGGGGGTTTCCATCAATGACAAGCATATCGAGGTGATTGTTCGGCAGATGCTCAGAAAGGTCAAGATCGAGGATCCTGGGGACACCGATTTTCTCATCGGCAGTCAACTCGATAAATTTGCCTTCGCTGAGGAGAATGACAGGGTGATGTCCCAGGGCAAAAAGCCGGCGGTGGGTAAGCCCATCCTGCTTGGGATCACTAAGGCGTCCCTCTCGACTGACAGTTTCATCTCTGCGGCTTCATTCCAGGAAACCACGCGGGTTCTGACTGAAGCGGCCATTAGTGGTAGAGTGGATCAGCTGTTGGGGCTTAAAGAAAATGTGATTGTGGGGAGATTGATCCCGGCTGGCACAGGGCTGGCCGAGTATCGGGAAACATACGTGAAGATACCCCAGCCTGTTCCGGTGATCGCTGAATCAGAGGGAATGGAGACGCCGTTGGTCCCAGACCAGTCCGTCGAGTCGTCCTCCGCCGCAGCCGGATCGGGTGGAACTGGAGTGGCTTAGCGATGATGGGTCGAATGGTGGATGGTGCTAGAGGAGGAGACCTGGAGAGTGCCCACAGTTAATCAGCTGGTACGAATTGGCCGGGCCAAGGCCCTGCAAAAGACTAAGAGTCCGGCGTTGCGGGGATCACCCCAAAAACGCGGGGTGTGTGTCAGGGTTTATACGACCACGCCCAAGAAGCCGAATTCTGCGCTGAGAAAGGTGGCGAGAGTTCGTTTGACGAACAGTATGGAAGTGACCACCTATATCCCGGGCGTGGGTCATAACCTCCAGGAACACTCGATTGTGCTGGTCCGAGGCGGGAGGGTCAAGGACCTGCCGGGCGTAAGATACCACATCATCCGGGGGACGTTGGATACTGCAGGGGTACAAAATCGGCGCCAGGGGAGATCCAAATATGGAGCGAAACGTCCCAAGTAACCATCGTTATGCGTTATACGTTATTCGTTAATCGGGAATAAATACTAGAAGAAGACAGCTTTTAGTGTACGTCATTCAACGAATAACGATTAACGTTTAACGAATAACGTCCTTTAAGGAGAAGAGAATGCCAAGACGTCGGGTCGTTCAGCGGCGACAGACTGAACCGGATGCAAGATACCACGACCGGCTGGTAGGCAAAATGATCAACCTTGTCATGCGGAAGGGCAAGAAAAGCATCTCGGAGTCCATCTGCTATAGAGCCTTCGAGATGGTCCAGCAAAAGACGGGGAGCGAGCCGCTGAAGCTCTTCAGAGCGGCGGTGGACAATGTAAAACCAGTGGTGGAGGTCAAGTCACGTCGGGTGGGAGGGGCCTCTTATCAGATACCGGTGGATGTGCGACCCGAGCGCAGGATCTCCTTGGCACTGCGCTGGATTATCCAATATGCCGATCAGAGAACCGGAAAGTCCATGGAGGAAAAATTGGCGGCGGAGTTAATCGATGCCGCCAATAAAACCGGTGCTGCGATTAAAAAGAAGGAAGATACCCACAGAATGGCAGAGGCTAACAAAGCTTTCGCGCATTTTCGATGGTAGGATATCGTTATTCGCTAAACGTTATTCGTTATTCGTATCTCATGTCTTTCGTTTAACGATTAAACGATTAACGGATAACGTTTAACGTATCTAGGTTTTCGAGGGATCAATGCCAAGACAGTACCCTTTAGAGAAGACTCGAAACATCGGGATCATGGCCCACATCGATGCGGGTAAGACCACCACGACTGAACGGATCCTCTATTACACTGGGATGACCCATCGGATCGGGGAAGTGGATGAGGGTACAGCCACGATGGACTGGATGGAACAGGAAAAAGAGCGGGGGATTACCATTACCTCGGCGGCCACGACCTGTTTTTGGAAGGGCCACCGGATCAATATCATCGATACCCCTGGCCATGTGGACTTCACCATCGAGGTGGAAAGATCCCTCAGGGTTTTGGATGGGGCGGTTGCCATATTTGATTCGGTCCAGGGGGTTGAGCCTCAATCCGAAACAGTCTGGCGTCAAGCCGATCGGTACCATGTCCCGCGCATTGCCTTTATGAATAAGATGGACCGTATCGGGGCGGAATTCTATGAAAGCGTCAAGTCAATGGTGGATCGACTCGGAGTCAAACCGGTCCCTGTTCAAATCCCGATGGGTAAAGAGTCGGTATTCCGCGGGCCGATTGATCTGGTCACCATGAAGGCAATCTTTTTCGATGACGAGACATTGGGAGCAAAGTTTGTCCTGGGCGATATCCCGGAGGATCTACTCCCATTGGCCAATCAGTACAGGGAGCAGATGATAGAGGCCATCGCCGATTTCGACGAAGCGGTGATGGAGAAATACCTTCATGGACAGAAACCAACCCCTGAAGAGATTAAACGGGCACTCCGGAAGGGGGTTCTTTCCATGAAAATTTTTCCAGTCCTGTGTGGGGCCTCATTTAAGAATAAAGGGGTACAATTGCTACTCGATGCGGTGGTGGATCTGCTCCCCTCGCCCCTGGATATTCCGCCAGTTAAGGGGATGGACCCCAGGCACGAGGGCCAGGAATTGATTCGTCGCCCGAGCGATGAGGAGCCCTTCTCAGCCCTAGCCTTTAAGATCATGAGCGATCCATTTGTAGGGCAACTCACCTACTTTCGGGTCTACTCCGGGATCCTTCGTGCCGGTTCTTATATTTACAATGTCACCAATGATACCAAGGAGAGGATCGGGCGGTTGCTCAAGATGCATGCCAACAAACGGGAGGAGATTAAAGAAGTTTTTACGGGAGAAATCGCAGCAGCGGTGGGACTGAAAAATACCACCACAGGGGATACTCTTTGTGATGAAGCCCATCCCATTCTGCTGGAGGTGATGAAATTCCCTGAGCCGGTGATCTCTATGGCGATTGAGCCAAAGACCAAGCCGGATCAGCAAAAGCTGAGCCTCTCACTCCAGAAGTTGACCCAGGAGGATCCTTCTCTTCGTGTTACCACTGACGAGGAGACCGCGCAGACCATTATCTCCGGAATGGGGGAGCTGCATCTTGAGATTATCGTGGATCGTTTGCGCAGGGAATTTAATGTGGCGGCGAATGTCGGAAAACCCCAAGTGGCTTATCGAGAGACGGTTCGGTCCAAGGCCCAGGCCGAAGGGAAATATATCCGGCAGACGGGTGGACGCGGTCAGTATGGCCATGTCTGGATAGAAGTTGAACCCCAAGAGCCCGGGAAGGGTTTTGAGTTCATCAGCAAGATCGTGGGAGGGGCTGTGCCCCGGGAATATATCCCGGCGGTTGAGAAAGGGATCCGCGAGGCCCTGGAAAACGGTGTCCTGGCAGGCTATCCTATGGTGGACATTAAGGTGACCTTAATCGATGGTTCCTACCACGACGTAGACTCCTCCGAAATGGCATTTAAGATTGCGGGCTCGATAGGATTCAAACAGGCCTCCCGTCAGGCGAGTCCTGTTCTTCTGGAGCCCATCATGTCACTGGAGGTGATTGTTCCGGAGGAGTATATGGGCGATGTGATTGGTGACCTGAATGCCCGACGGGGAAAGATCCAGGAGATGAAGGTCCGGGCCGGTGCCCAGGTCATCACTGCGCAGGTGCCCTTAGCCGATATGTTCGGGTATGCCACCGATCTGCGTTCGAGGACCCAGGGAAGGGGCACCTTTACGATGCAGTTTTCTCACTATGATATGGTTCCCAAAAATATTGCGGATGCAATTATAGCTAAGGTGCAGGGCGGATAGACTGAACGTTATTCGCTATTCGCTATTTGTTATTCGTTAAACGCACACCAATCTGTCCATCGTGAGGGGCTTTACGAATAACGATTAACGAGTAACGAATCACGAAGGGGGTTCAAAATGGCGAAGGCGAAATTTGAGCGGACCAAGCCGCATGTGAACATTGGGACGATCGGGCATGTGGATCATGGCAAGACGACCTTGACCTCTGCGATCACGAAGGTATTAGCGTCGAAGAAGCTGGCGCAGTTTATGGCGTAT
>DATECO010000150.1:0-6903 GCA_035286865.1 Nitrospiria bacterium
CCAATGCCATCCTCATCAAACCCAACCAGGTGGGCACACTCACCGAGACTCTGGAGACGATTGAATTGGCCAAAAGTGCAGGGTACGGGACGATTCTCTCTCATCGATCCGGTGAGACCGAGGATACCACCATTGCGGACCTTGCGGTGGCCTGCAATTTAGGCCAGATCAAGACCGGTTCTCTCTCCAGGGGGGAACGCACTGCAAAATACAACCAGCTCCTGCGCATCGAAGAGAATCTGTTAGGAGAGTCGGTCTACAGGGGGCGGGAGGTCTTTTCGAGATACCTCCGCCCAAACTCATAATTCACGATCTGGCATAGAATGGCTTTAAGATACGGGCTGGTCGGAGGATGGATTGCCTTTTTCTGGGCAGGGTGGGGCCTTGTCGGAGTGGCCGCCGCGGGCATGATTGGCTCTCCAGTGGCCACTCTTCAACGCCATGCCATTGGAGTGGGAGTTGAGAGCAGCCTCATCAACCGTGAGCTTGCCTTTGAAACGGGGGCCAGCCCGGAGATCGACATGATCAAGGTCCTGTTTCGGGGGAGCTATGGGGTGGTGGACCGTGTCAATGTCTTCCTGTCCTTAGGCATTGTGGACGATGATTTCAAGGTTGTGAATTTTGGCAGTCCGGGTACGGATTTAAAGTTCCTGGCCGAGCCCGCGATGGCTTATGGAGGAGGGTTTAAATTGACCCTCTATGAATTTCCAAAGTTTCTTTTAGGAGCCGGCGGTCAGTTTGAGCTGTTTACCCTGGACAGTATAAACACTCCCGCCCCGTTTGTGGACGCCACGCTCGAATGGATGGAGTATCGCTTTTTTGTCGGGGCGCATCTCAAGGATGTTCCGTATTTTGTGCCTTATGGGGGTCTCTACTTGACAGTATTAAATGGGGAGCTTGGCTTTTCATCCCCTAACTTCCCGACCAGAGATGTGGAGGAGAGCCAATCTGTGGGCCTCTTTTACGGTGGGGATTTTACGGTATGGAGAAAGCTGATCCTGAGCGCTGAACTCCATGTGATTTCCGAGAATAGCATTGCCTTTTCGCTAAATTATACTTTTTAGGCCTTAATATGAGGAAGAACAGAAAGAGGCATGACCTTCAACGGCGCCACAGGCGGCATCGGATCCTGTGGGTTTCAATCGCTGCTGTGGTCACCGGCTATTTTGCCTTCTTGTTGGTCTTTAGTGAGGTGGGCCTGATGAAGCTTCTGGAGGTGGTCAGGACCCATCGTCATCTGACCCAGGAGATCCAGCGCCTGGAGGGACAAAACGAGGAACTCCATCAGCGGGCCCAGGCCTTAAAGAGCGATCCCGATGAGATTGAAGCGATTGCCCGGCAGGAGTTGGGTCTGGTCAAAAAAGGTGAATTGATCTATCAATTTCAGCACGAGGCCGGACCATGAGTGAATTACCTGAGGCACCGGCAAAGCCGGATGCCCGGCCCTTTCGATCTGGAATGATTGCCATTGTGGGTCGACCGAATGTGGGAAAATCCACCCTGCTGAATCGTATCCTGCAGGAGAAGATAGCGATCACCTCAAAGACCCCCCAGACCACACGCCACCGGATCCTGGGTGTCAGGACCCTGCCTGCGGCACAATTGGTTCTGCTGGATACTCCGGGAATCCATAAACCGAAGTACAGGCTCAATCAAAGGATGGTTCAGGTAGCCTTGGAGTCCATCCAGGGAGCGGATCTCATCCTCTTGCTCGTGGAGGCCTCTGAACAGCCGGGTGCAGGCGATCGGTATACCATCCAGGCCATCAAAAAGGCTCGAGTGCCCGTGATCTTAGTGATCAATAAAATGGACCTGGTCAAAAAAAATGAACTCCTTCCGTTGATGGACTTGTTTCGGAAGGAGCATGACTTTGCCGAACTGATCCCCGTTTCGGCCCTCACGGGAGAGAATGTGGACCATCTGGTGGAGAATATGGTCAGATATATACCCGAAGGGGGGCCGCTTTATCCAGAGGATACCCTAACGGATCAGCCCATGCGGGCCCTGACCAGCGAGATCATTCGTGAAAAGATCCTCCAGAGGACACGGGAGGAGATCCCCTATGCGGTGGCCGTTCTGCTGGAAGAGTTTAGAGAAGAGGAGGCTAAGAATCTGACGGTGATCAAGGCCACTATCCTGGTGGAGCGGACCTCCCAGAAACGGATTATCATTGGTGAGGGGGGGCGGATGCTTAAGGAAGTTGGCCAAGAGGCCCGGGCCGAACTGGAAGCGAAATTGGGCCGTAAGGTCTATCTGGAACTTTGGGTGAAGGTCCGAAAGAACTGGAGACAGGATGAGAGGATTTTAAGGGAGCTAGGATACTGAAAGCGAGCCTCTGGCTTGGCCAGTCCGCCTGAGGCGGAGAGCGCGGGGTGTGGGGGCACCTGCCTGCCCTGTCCGTCCGGCAGGCGGGCGGCAGGCAGGTCGGACCAGGAGGGGACAGATTTGAAATCTGTCCCCAGCCATTGCGGGTAAATATGTCGATCTCTAAGTTTGATCTCATCTTAGAAGGCGTCCAAAAATTCATGAGGCGGGGGGCCACTGGCCATCTCACCAACATGATCAATAAGATGCACCCGGCCGATGTGGGCAAGGTGATACAGCACCTTTCAACGAGCCACGAAAAAAAGGAAGTCTTTGACCTGATTAGGAATGTAAAAATTAAGGCCCAGGTGATTAAAGAAGTGGATACCCTGAGCCGTACGGAGATCCTGACTTACATGCCCTCACAGGAGACTGTGTCCATCCTCCATGAACTCTCTTCAGACGATGTGGCAGCGATTATGGGAGACCTTCCTGCAGAGAAATATCAGGAGGTCCTAAGATTAATGGGCCATGAAGATTCTCAGGAGGTACAGGATCTCCTTGAGCACCCAAAGGAGACGGCCGGGAGACTGATGAATACGGACTTCTTCTCGCTTCCGGAGCAAATCACCGTCGAGGAGGCGATCAAGCAGGTCCGGGCGGCCAGCGAGCGGGAGATGGTCTTTTATATTTATGTGACGGATAAGGAGGATCGATTGGTAGGGGTGGTCTCCTTGAGACAGCTCCTGGTGGTACCGCCGGACACCCCTCTCCAAAAGATCATGAACCCGGAGGTGATCAGTGTAACGACCGATACCGATCAAGAAGAGGTGGCCCGGCAGGTCACTCGTTACAATTTGCTGGCCATTCCGGTGGTGGACAAGGAAAACAGGTTGGTCGGGATCATTACCTTCGATGACGTCATCGATGTGTTACGTGAGGAAGCGACAGAGGATATTCTGAAGATGGCTGGCGCGGGTACCCCGGAGGAGGAATATATCCTGCAAACCTCCAGTCTGGGTGCGGCCCGTTTTAGGCTTCCGTGGCTGTTGACGACCCTCTTCGGGACCATGGTCACCGCAGGGATCGTCTGGTTCTTTCGGTTCACCTTGCATGAGGTGATTGCTCTGGTGACCTTTCTTCCTGTGATTGCCGCCATGGGGGGAAACGTTGGTGTCCAATCCTCCACGATTATTGTGAGAGGGTTAGCCACAGGCCGTATCGAGTTGGCCAACGTCTGGAAGGTTGTGGCAAGGGAGCTGAAGGTCGGTCTACTCATGGGAGTGACCTGCGGCGTGATCCTGGCGCTGGTGGCCTATCTGTGGCACGGTCCTGCCATGCTGGGTGTGGTGCTTGGGGCTGCGATGTTTTTTGCTATAATCGTGGCAGCCACAACGGGTACTCTGGTCCCTGTGGTCTTAAAAAAGCTGAATATAGACCCGGCGATCTCCTCGGGACCCTTCGTGACCACCGCCAATGACATCACCGGTCTTCTGATCTATCTGGGTCTGGCGACCTATCTACTCCAGCACCTCAAATTATAACAACAATGAGTAGCGTTCACAATTTTCATGTCCCTGATCAAGACCCCCGCCATCGTATTGGGTTCCCGCAATCTGGGTGAAGCGGATAAGCTGGTGACCTTTTTTACACCCCGGCATGGAAAGATTACCGGAACGGCCGGAGGTGCCCGAAGGGTCAGGAGCCGCTTTGGCAGCTCCCTTGAACCCTTTACACACTGTCAGGTCATTCTCTTTCAGAAGACCCGCGATGCCCTCTACCGTATTCAGCAGGCGGATATCCTCCAATCCTTTCGGGAACTCCGCGAGGACCTGGAGCGCATTTTCTGGGCCTCCAGCGTAACTTCTCTGACCGCGGCCATGGTCCCAGAGGGAGAGGCGAATCCTGCGCTTTTCACCCTGCTGCTTGAGACCCTTGTTTCTGTCCTGGGAAAGGACGGAGAACTGGCTACCCGGCTCTTTGAGATCCGACTGCTGAAATATGCCGGTTATCAGCCCCGGCTGGAGATGGAGGGCTGCCTTCGGTGCCATCGGAAATTGGATCGTGCAGACATTTTCTTTTCACCAGTTTCCGGAGGGATCATTTGTAAGCTTTGCAGGGGCCAGGAAAATGCCGTGACCCCACCGATTAGCAGAGGGGCCGTCGCCTTTCTCCAGCATGCCCTGCGAATGCCGCCCCAATTAGCCGTCCGTCTTAAGGCAACACCGGGCATGAAGGATGAGCTCAAGAATCTCATGGAGGTCTATTTTGATTATCTCTTGGGCCGATCCGTCTGATTCCTCCTCCTCAGGCGGATTAGTTGGAGATAGAAATCCGCTCCCTGCGATCGAATTTTTAGTCTCCCATTACGTCTAATATAAGTGGATTATAGCGACGAAGAGCTGGTAAGGCTTTCACAACAGGGCGATCTGGAGGCCTTTGGACGACTTGTCGAGCGTTATCAGAAGAAGGTCACTGCGGTTGCCTATGGTTTGATCCATGACGCTGAGGAGGCCCAGGACCTTGCCCAGGAGAGCTTTATCCGGGCGTACAATGCCATCAAGACCTTTCGAGGAACAGCCCGGTTCTATACCTGGATATACCGAATTACCGTCAATCTCTGCATGGATCACTTTCGCAAACAGGCTATAGAAAAAGTCCAAGTTTCTGCTGAGCCGGCTGACGACCCTGATCCCCCAACCCCGGATACGGTGGCGACCCGGCGTGAGACGTGCCTTGCCGTCCGTGAAGCCATAAAGAGCCTTCCCTATGATCAGCGAACCGTCATCATCTTGCGGGAGATCGAAGGGCTCTCCTATAAGGAGATTGCGCGGGTGGTGGGTATCTCTATCGGGACGGTCATGTCACGCCTCTTTTATGCCCGGAGGCGGCTCAGAGAATTGTTGAAGCATCATTTGAAGGGGGAAGGACGTGAGTAAGGATTGCGAGGCGATCCAGCAGACCCTATCTCTCTACCTGGATGGTGAACTGACCGGGCACAGGCTTAGGGATCTCCAGGGGCATCTCGATAGATGTCAGAATTGCCAAACGGTTGTTCAGGATTATTCCAGGATCGGCCAGCTCCTGCGGGAAGAAGTAGACCTGGCAGTAGAACGAATAGACCTGGTGGCCTTACATGAGAAGACGAGGGAAAGACTGGCCATCCGCCTAAGGCGGACAGCCCCAACTTCTGCCGGTCTCAGGCAGCGGCGCAAGGCAGAGCTATGGGTAGTCAAGAGGGCAAGGGCGTATGCGTGGCAACTGACCTGGGCCTTGGGGTTTGGAATAGCCGTTGCTGTATTCTGGTTTGGGCCCCGGGTTTGGGAGAGCCGGGATCAGTCTAGATCCTCCGCCTCAGGCGGAATGATCCAAGAGCAGTTGGGTCGGGCGATCCGTGATACTGCCAGCGTACGATTTGGAGCCCTCCAGGCATCCCACCGCCACCAGGAGCAGTTGGGACGATTGATCCGCGACCACTCCCATCTGAGCAGGACCCAGACTCCCGTCTCAGGCGGATCAGATGATTTGGCCACCGGGGAAATCCAGGAGCAACTCGGTCTTCTGATCAGGGATCACAACCGGTCGCAATGGATCATGGACCAGCAGTCGGGCCAACTCCAGGAAAAGCTGGGGAGGCTCATTCAGGATCAAGCCGTTAACCGGTCGAACTCGCCTTGACTGCAGACTCCTCCCGAACTCATCGAGTAGCTTATCCCTGACCCTTCTCGGTTTAGGATTGCCAAATCTGCTTGACAGCAAAATCATTGAAAGATATAATGAAATTTTAACTCAAAACAATCAATGGCGTATGGTCAATATCCTGTTTTTTAAATTGACCGTGGGGTTCTACTTTTTAGGGACCGTCCTTTTCCTATGGTTTCTGGTCAGCAAAAAGGAGAAGTGGAGTCGGTTTTCGATCTGGGCCCCCGCCGCAGGTTTTTTAACCCATTCCTTAGCCCTGGTGATCCGGATGGTGGAAACCGGATCCCTCCCGGTTGTAACACTGCACGAGTCCATGGCCTTTTTTTCATGGGCACTGGTGCTGATGTTTTTGCTTGTGGAGTACCGATACCGCATCCAGGTCCTGGGCTCCCTGATCCTTCCCCTGGCCTTCCTCTCAATTCTGTCCATGGCGGTTTTCCCGGCTCAAAATAATCCGCTGGATCCGAACGTTCAGGTTTTGTGGTTGGGCATCCATACCACACTGACTGTACTAGGGACTGTCTTCTTCACCCTAGCATTTGTGGTAGGAATAACCTATCTAATCCAGGAGAGGTTATTAAAATCTAAACGCTTGAACACCTTGTACTACAAGCTTCCTTCACTAGATGTCTTGGATAATCTCAATCAGCGGTCTATCTATTTTGGTTTTCCCTTGCTAACCTTAGGAATCATTACGGGTGTTCTATTAAACATATTTGTAAAAGATGTTTACTTTACCTGGGATCCAAAGCAAATCCTTACCCTTGTGACCTGGCTCTTCTATCTGATCATGCTCCATGGGCGGCTGACCATCGGCTGGAGGGCGAAGAAGGCTGCAGTCCTGGCCGTTATCGGTTTTGCCGGTGTGGTTTCTACCTTTGTCGGGGTGAGCCATTT
>DATECO010000151.1:0-3429 GCA_035286865.1 Nitrospiria bacterium
AGGCAAGGTTGTAATGGGAGATGAGGCAGTCGCCCGATTGGTGCAGGAGCGCAATGAAGCACGTAGGCAAAAGGACTGGGCCAGGGCCGATGCCATCCGAAAGCAGTTAGCTGAAGCAGGGATCACCCTGGAGGATCGGCCAGATGGCACCACCCGCGTGCGGAGATAGTACGAGCGCCAGTGCCAAGCGTTTAGTTATTATGTTGTCATTGCGATCCGCCTAAGGCGGAGAAGCAATCTCCAATAGGCTCAAGGGATTGCTTCGTCACTAGTGTTCCTCGCAATGACCATTCATCTTTACGTTGGTCATGTCTGAATCCAAAGAAATTCTCTACGGTGTTCACCCGGTGCTGGAGCTTTTGCGGGCTGGTGAAAGGCCGCTGGATAAGCTCTATGTCCTAAAAGGGCGCGGAGGAGGTAAGGTGGATGAGATCATCCGCCTGGCGAGGGCCCAGGGGGTGACACTCCATTTCGAATCCAGGGCCGCATTGGATCGGCTTGCCACTCACGAAAAACATCAGGGGGTGGTGGCTCTGATTGCCGCCAAAGCTTACGATTCCCCAGAGGATATCAAAAAGATCGCCCGTGAAAGGAACCAGCCTCTTCTAGCCCTCCTGTTGGATGGGGTGGAGGACCCGCGCAACCTAGGCGCGATCATCCGGACCGCCGATGCTGTGGGGGTTCACGGCATCATCCTGCCTCGACATCGGTCGGTGGGACTGACCGGCAGTGTCGTCAAGGCCTCGGCCGGTGCCGTGGAACATCTGGCAGTGGCCCGGGTGATCAATCTCACCAGGGCAGTAGAGGATCTGAAGGAGGAAGGACTCTGGATAATTGGGTTGGAGCCAACTGCCTCCCAGGCTTATACCGAATTGGACTACAAGGGCCCTGTCGGCATCGTCGTGGGTGGGGAGGCCAAAGGAATTCGGCAAGGCCTGCTAAAACACTGTGACTACCTTGTCTCAATTCCCATGAAAGGCCGTGTTGAATCGCTCAACGTCTCGGTGGCGGTGGGTATTCTGCTGTACGAGATCCTCCGCCAGCGAGGATAGGAAAGGAGCAGAAAGATGCCTAAATACATTATAGAGCGGGAATTTCCGGCGACGATCACAGAAGAAAAACTAATAAAGGCAGCTAGGTCCTCGGTGAAGGTATTAAAAGCCATGAAGGGACAGCTTCAGTGGATAGAGAGCTATGTAACCGATGGGAAGACCTATTCCATCTATATTGCGCCTTCCGTCAAAGCGATCTATGAACACTCCAAGAAAGCCGGACTTCCGTGCAATAGGGTTTCTCGGGTCAAGGTTGTAATTGACCCCAGTACTGCCGAGCCGGGTTGAACATGCAAAGCACGCCGCCTGTCTGCCCTGCCTTGCCCCTGCCTGTCGGCAGGCAGGGGCAGAGGGCAGGCGACATGTAGTTTGCTGGGGGGTTCTTCGACGGGCAAGAGCCTGCCGCATATCCTGTGGTAGGCCAAATGCCTAGCCGTCATAATGCTGTCATTTTAGACACAAGAATGGTATAATAAAATTTGTATTGCATTTCACCTCCCAAAGAGAGGAAAACGAATGGCAAGCGATAAAAATGCGGTTGGCGGTGAGATCAGCTCCATGTGCACAAAATGCAAGCAATCTGTGGCGCACACGATTGCTGTCAGGGTAGGGGATCGGATAGCGAAGGTCCTGTGCAGAACCTGCGGGAGCCTGCACCGTTATATCAGCCCACATGCCCCTCTAACGGCAGCCCGGAAACGGTCCAAAAAAGTCACACCGGAGGAAGTATGGGGGAAGATGGTTGATCTTGTTTCTTTACAGAAGAAGATTCCGTACACGTTTTCCGGGAATTTTAAAGAAAACGACCTCATCGACCATACGACCTTTGGGGTTGGTGTTGTAACCAACCTTTTGTCTGGCGATAAAATCCAGGTCATATTTAAAGAGGGCGAGAAGATCCTGGTGGCCAGGCGCTGAGTTCAAGTAGCCACGAGTGAAAGGGTTTCCACCGGGTCATTCTTATGCCAGCCCTGGGGTTGTCCAAGAATAACAATCTGCAGGATTGCATCTTGGACGATATACAACCACGGATGAGTGTGTGAGTATGGTTCAGCCGCAAGTATCCGGAGCAGCGGATCCGGCCGCTTGAGTGCCCCAAGCAATAAATCCTCCCAACCTTCAGTAAAAACAGTAAAAAGCAGAATCTTGCCTCATTGGCCATACGACCCTTCGACTTCGCTCAGCATGGTGAGCCTGTCGAACCAGATTCCGCCCCACCGGTCCCTGAAAGGTGCCACGGGTTCTGCCCGTGGGGCTCCACGTTCCAGATTCGCTTTTTCTTTTTGCCGTTCTGTTGTATAATGGGCAAGCTCCCGCAAGCTAAAAGCTTTGCCGAGATTAAGCAGGATGATCTGCCTAATCCGCACGGAGAAAAGCAGGATGATTGATCGTAAAAGCAATGAGATCAGGGGCTGGATTCATGTGCTGGAATCGCTTGAGAGGTGGGGTTATCTGACGGCAGGTTTGAGTTTTTTGCTTGTGGGCATGGTGAGCTTTGCCTATGGGTGGTACACCTTTCTGATCACTTTTCGCTCCGGGGTCCTTCATGCTGCACTGGTGTTAACCAATGATCTCCTGTTTGTGGTGATTTTACTGGAGCTCTTCAGGACAATCATCAATTTTCTGAAATCCCATGTGATTACGTTGGAGCCATTTCTTTATGTGGGCATCATCGCGGCCACACGGCGTATCCTGACCGGAGGAGGCCAATTGGCCGTTCTGGAGACCATGTCAGAGCAGGCCTTTAACCGCTATCTCTGGGATATCGGTCTAAATGTGATCATCGTGCTTGCATTGATCCTGGCCGTTTTTATCTATAACTGGAGCAGTCGGCCTCGGGAGGGACCGGCATAGTCAAACAACAAAGCGAAGGCCTATCGCCTTTTTCGAGAGGAGGACGGTAAATGAAGATCAGACCATTACATGATTGGGTTGTGATACGGCCCGGCAAGGCTCAGGACCGGACCCCCGGAGGGATTGTGATCCCTGACGTGGCCAAGGAGAAACCGCAGGAGGGTGAGGTGCTGGCTGTGGGCGAGGGGCGATTTGAAAAGGAGAAGGACGAAAAGGGTAAGTCCAAAGAAAAGGAGGGAAAGTTTATCAAAACCACGCTCAAACCTGGGGATCGCGTCATGTATGAAAAGTACTCGGCAAAAAAGGTCGAGGTAAACGGAGAAGAACTGGTGATGGTACGTGAAGAGGAGGTGTTGGGCCGATTTGAGTAATGATTGGGCAGGCATATATCCCCAAAAACCTATCGGTGCTCGACCTTATGAGACGGGTCTGTGCGCCGCCCTGCCTGCCCGGCCCGTCCGGCAGGCGGGCGGCAGGCAGGTACGCTAGCGAGGTTAGGAGGTGATCATGGACATCAAACGTG
>DATECO010000152.1:0-25844 GCA_035286865.1 Nitrospiria bacterium
GTGGACCGCAAATCGTGAATGGTAAATAGGGAGAAATAAAAAGGCCCGAAGAGCCGGGTTTTTTAATTTCTGACGGCGGCCTTTAATGCGGATATTAGATCAATAGAGCATTGGAGCAATAGAGGACTTTATGGGGTTCATGTTTGAGAAGCTGGAGGTGTATCAAAAAGCAGTGGATTTGGCTGAACAAGTCTTCAAGCTCACGGATGAATTGCTAAAAGGCCAGTCGTCTCTAGCGGATCAATTTAAGAGAGCTGCCATGTCCATATCGCTCAATATTGCAGAAGGTAATGGCCGGTGGCATTCGAAAGAGAGGAAAAACTTTTTCTTGATTGCGAGAGGGTCGGCCTTTGAATGCGTACCCTTATTGGAGCTGTGTAAACGCCAGAAATTTATAACCCAAGATCACTATATGCGTCTGAGGGAAGAATTGGAAGCTTTGGCCAAGATGCTTAGTGCCCTCATTAGGGGAACGGAGGAAAAACGCGAGCATTAGAACAGTGGAGCATTAGACCGCATTGTGAGCAGGATCCATTGTTCCAATGTCGAATGCTCCAATGCTCTGCCAAATTTCTGCTAAGCAAAGAGTGAGAAAGGCTTGAGCATTAGATCAATGGAGCAATGGACCGCATTGTGAGCAGGAGCCATTGTTCCAATGTCCACTGCTCCAATGCTCTGCCAATTTTTTGTTTGGCAAAAAATTGGCTGGGGGACGAGGATTCGAACCTCGATAGACAGATCCAGAGTCTGCCGTCCTGCCTTTAGACGATCCCCCAGTCTAGGGGTGAGGACAATCAACGCATTAATCAAGAAATTAGGGCGATTTTATAAGGACAGCCCTTCGTCTGTCAAGCATCACCAGGCGGCGCAGGTTTCTGGGCCTCCCGAATTGCCCTATCCAGGTGCTCCAGTGCTTTCTGCTTGCCCATGAGATTGAGCACATCATAGATGCCCGGGCTGTAAGATTTTCCGGTGAGGGCAACACGCAGGGGCTGGGCCAGTTGGTTCATCTTCAGCCCGTCTCTGATAAGAATGTCTTTAAAAATCGGCTCCAGCACATTTTGATCGAGGGAAGAGGCCTTTGAAAAGACCTCGTGAAGTGTTTGGAGAATAGGCCGGGTCTTTTGGTTTAGGAACTTTTCTTTGGCTTCCTGATCGATCTCTATCAATTCGGCACGAAGAAAGTAGCAGGAGGCCATTTCTGCCATCTCGACCAGAGTCTTAGCACGTTCTTTAAGCGCTGCAGCGACCTCCCGTAGCTTGAGCGGGTTGAGGGGCTGGCCGAGGCTTTCACCTTTGAGGGCCGTTAGGTATTCCCCGAGCAAGGCCCCCAGTCTTTCAGGTTCAGCTGTTTTGATGTAATGGGCATTGAGCCAGAGGAGCTTCTCCGGATTAAAGATTGAGGCAGATTTTCCCACTGGTTCTAAAGAAAATTTCTCGATCAACTCCAGACGGCTGAACACCTCCTGATCGCCGTGGGACCACCCCAGACGGGCCAGATAATTGACCACAGCTTCAGGAAGATACCCCATTTGTCTATATGCTTCTACTGAGGTTGCCCCATGCCGCTTGGAGAGACGGGACTTGTCCGGCCCTAGGATCATCGGGAGGTGGGCAAATCGTGGAGGATCGGAGCCCAGGGCCTGGTAGAGTTGGATCTGGCGCGGGGTGTTGTTGAGGTGATCGTCTCCCCGGATGACGTGGGTGATCTTCATGTCGATGTCGTCCACCACAACCGCGAAGTTGTAAGTGGGAAGGCCATCCGCTCGCAAGAGAATGAGGTCATCCAACTGATTATTTTCAAAGACCACGTGGCCCTTGACCAGGTCCTCCACGATGGTTTGCCCCACCTGAGGGGCCTTAAAGCGGATGGCAGCGGGCCGATCTGGCGGAGGGGTCTTCAGCTCACGGCATCGACCATCATACCTGGGGAGTAAAGCCTTTGCCAGAGCCTCTTTCCTCCTCTGCTCCAGCTCTTCAGGGGTACAGTAACAGGGATACGCAATTCCCTGTTGGAGCAGACGCTGGGAGTGGGACCGGTAGAGTTCCAGCCGATCGGTCTGGCGGTAGGGGGCCTCATCCCAATCCAGGCCCAGCCACTTCATGCCCTCAAGAATGGCGGTGATGGATTCCTCTGTGGATCGAGAGCGGTCTGTGTCTTCGATGCGCAGGATGAAGGTGCCCTGATGATGCCGCGCATAAAGCCAGTTGAATAGCGCTGTTCGAACCCCGCCGATATGGAGATACCCTGTTGGGCTGGGTGCGAACCGAACACGTACATTGCCCATGCCGTTTCTCTTTTGGGGGTGGTGACTGGAAAAATATTATGGCATGGGCATTTGAGAAAGTAAAGGAAGATGGACAGTGAGACATGGAATCACATGCCAGCTAGCCTGCTTACCGCCACTTCTTAATAAGCCCTTGAAACATAGTGGGCATCGGGCCGGAGCCGATTCGCTGGCACAGGCTCGCCTGCGGTTACGGTCCTCGGCGGCCTTCGACTCTCGCCTCGCACAGTATCGAAGCCATTGAAGTGCGGGGCTCCGAGACGGCCTCCGCCTGAGGCGGATCACCGCCCCCGGCCCTTGCCCACACATTAAATTGAGGGTGGGCAAGCGCCAGATAGCCCTTGACAATCTTGGCTTTTCCTGTGTACATTGTGAGGACTCACCCCGAGGCGACCGTGCCCCAAGAGCAGGACGAGTTCAGAAAGGGCCTTGCCTTTGCGGCCCGTGTGGGCATGGAACTGGTCGTCGCCACGATGGTGGGTGTTTTTTTAGGTTACCTGCTGGACCGGTATCTGGGCACCAGACCCTGGCTGATGGTGGTGGGACTCGTGATCGGCGCCGTCGCCGGCTTTTTAAACGTTTATCGTTTCGTTCAGCGCATGAGTCAGTAAGGCTTCCGGCTAGATAGAGATCGGAAAAGAACTAGTTGAGCGAGGATCAGGCTTGGCCTGTCCGAGCGCGGGGGCATCGGAGGACCCTTGTTTATTTCAGCCGCACGGGCCCCAGCATCTTAAATAATAAGGAAGTAGTGGAAAATCCCTTACACCACTTTGAGCTTCACCCGATCATCAATCTCTCCCTGTTCGGCCTGGACATCTCGATCAACCAAGCTGTGATCATGATGTGGGTGGTCTGTGCCCTGGTGTTTCTTTTTTTCTTTCTGGCCGCCCGCGGCCGTCAATTGGTTCCCACGAAGCTCCAAAGCGTGGCCGAGATGGCTATCGAGTTTCTGCGAAAATTGGTGCTGGACAATATGGGGGAAGAGGGCTTAATATTTTTTCCCTTTATTGCCACCCTATTCTTTTTTATCCTGTTCAGTAATCTCCTGGGGCTCATTCCCGGGGCCTATACCGTGACCAGTCAGATCATGGTTACTGGGCTGTTTGCCTTAATTGTCTATCTCATCAGCTTGGGGGTGGGGTTTATCTTTCATGGGCTGAAGTTTCTGTCTATCCTCACCCCCCCTGGCACTCCCTGGTGGTTAATACCCCTGATGATTCCTATAGAGATCGTGAGCCAGCTCGCCAGGCCGGTGACGCTGGCGGTCCGTCTTTTCGCCAACATGACGGCCGGCCATACCATCCTCAATGTCCTGTTTGGGTTGATGCTTGCGGGTGGCGTGCTGATTGGTTGGCTCCCATTCGGGTTCACAGTCCCGATTTATATCCTGGAGGTGTTTGTCGCATTCATTCAGGCCTACATCTTTACAGTGCTGGCCACCGTGTATATTGGCGATGCGATTAAGCTCCACTGAAGACCGTTATTCGCTATTCGTTAATCGTTCTTCGTGTAGCTTGCAACGATAACGAATAACGTTTAACGATTAACGTATAACGAACAAAAGGGGGAACGACGATGGATGCATCAGCAGCAGCGTTGTTGGGCATGGGGCTTGCCGCGGCCGGCTTTGGCGGGGCCGGTGTGGGGATCGGATATATCTTTGGGAAAATGATTGAGGCGGTGGCCCGGCAGCCGGCGGCAGAAGGCAAGGTCGGAAAATATATGTGGATCGGGTTTGCCCTCGTAGAGGCCATTGCCCTCTATGGGCTGGTGGTGGCCTTTATCATCATGGGATCCGTCTAAATTCACGTTAGGTCCGTTAAGTACGTTTAGACCGTTAATTCCGTTAACGGACACAACGGAACTAACGGACAAAACAGAACTAACGCTTTATGAGGAAATCACATGCCTCAGTTTGACACCAGCTTTCTAAGTTCACTCCTCTTCTGGTCCGTGGTCTCTTTTGGGATCCTGCTGGCCCTGCTCTATAGATATGCCTTTCCTGTGATACTCGACATCCTGGAGACGCGGGAAAAGCGTATCCGTGACAGTATTGAGCAGGCCGAACAGATGAGAAAAGAGGCCGAGCAACTTTTGGCAGAGTACCGTTCCAAGCTGGCTGCGGCCCAGCAGGAGGCCCATGCCATCCTTGAGCAGGCCAGGCAACGGGCACAGCAATCATTGGAGGAGAACGAGAAGCGGCTGGACCTGGAAACCGAGAAGATGCTGGAGGAGGCCAGGCGGGAAATCGAGCGGGAGCACCTCAGGGCGGTGAAAGAGCTTCGGGAACATGTTGTGGATTTAGTACTCCAGGTCACCGAAAAGATCCTGCAACGAAGCATCACGGATCAAGATCATATCCGCCTGGTGCAGGAGACCCTCACCAAGATTGGGGAACATTATCAGAGATAGAGCTACGGACCCTCCAATGCCCCGTCACTCCCTAGAAAGGGCTGAGGTTGCGGAAGCCCTTTGGAGGCTCGAACAGGGAAGGATCTGGTTCTTCGAGCTTCACATTCTTGTAGTCTAAAACCACGGTAGTCCGGTCCGACAGCAAATAGATGATCCGGACGGGCAGACCTTTCAGATCGGTCGCCTCCCAAAATAGACTATACTCCTGAAAAATAAAATTGGGCTTTTTAGCTCTCGGGATCTCTATCCTTCGTTCTAAGAGGTGCAGCACACTCGGATGATCATTAGCAAAGTCCTCTTTTAGCCTGATCTTACGTCTTTTAGTATTGGGGAGGTCCTTCCAGGGAATCCATCCATCCTGCATCGCCTTCAAGCGGCTAGTTTCATTGAGTTCTACCTCAAAATAGATCTTATCCTCCAGGAATACGCGGCGCATCTGCTGGCGCTCAAAGTCGTAGAGGTGAATCTCATTATAACTCCCATTGCCCTCCTGGCGATAGGGTTCAAATCGGATCCGGGGAGGCGATGCGTAAATCCTTCCGCTAAAGATGCTCTTTTCTCTAGCCTGGGGGATAAGGGTGGAAACAAAATCGGCGGTGAAACCGATGGGCTCCTGCGAGGGGGGGGCTTGTTCCTGCGGGTCCTCGGCCAAAACAGTAGAGGCCAAGAAGAATAGGGGGCCCAGGAGGAGAAAACTGGCCAACCCGGCCCATCCGCCCAAACCGGGGGGAGGGGAAAGGACCGTGTTACAGTTCCGCATTCAGGCTCCCCCGGCGATACCCTTCCAGGTCCAGGGTCACGTAGTGAAACCCCAGGGCTTTGATGGCCTGTGCGATCTCCTGCCTCAGGGGGGGTTCAATAGCCCTGGGCAGTTCTTCTGGGGTCAGCTCGATACGGGCGATACTTCCGTGGTATCGTACCCGAACCTGGGTAAAGCCCTTCGACCGTAACGCGGCCTCGGCCTGATCGACCCTCTGTAGATTCTCCAGTGTAATTTCGGTCCTGTAGGGAAAGCGGGAGGAGAGGCAGGCCTCCGCAGGTTTATTCCAGTTCGAGAGGTTCAGGCGGCGGCTCAGTTCACGTACCGCTTCTTTGTTGAAGCCCGCCTCCACCAGCGGGCTTTTGATCCCATACTCCTTCGCGGCCGTGAGACCGGGACGATAGTCCCCCAGGTCATCTAAGTTGGTCCCCTCCGCGATCTGCTCATAGCCCTTTTGGGCCGCCAGAGTCTGGAGTTTTTCGAAGAGCTCGCTTTTGCAATGATAGCACCGCTGGGCGTCATTCTGGACGAACTCGGCCATGGAGAGCTGCTCAGACTGAATCAGATAGTGTCGGGCGCCCATCTGCTGGGCCAGGACCTGCGCCTCAGAGAGTTGTTCCTGGGGATAGGTGGGTGAAAGGGCCGTGGCCCCCGCTGCCCGTTCGCCCAACGTATCACAAGCGACCTTGAGCAGGAGTGTACTGTCCACCCCGCCCGAGAAGGCCACCAGGACCGACCCCATCTCCTTGAGTATTCCTTGCAACCTTACATAGCTCTCTTCTAGTCCCATCAGTCAACTCCTGTAATACCGTTAATCGCTATACTTTACTCGTTAAGCGTGACATGCGATATAAAGAGAGTACGGTATTTGAAATAACTGGCACGAATAACGGTTAACGAATAACGATTAACGGTTCAGTTTGATTTTCGCCTCTTTCTGCCTGGCCACGGCAACCAGGATAAACCTCTCAGGATCGAGATATTTTTTGGCCACGCGGAGGATATCCGCCTTCGTCACAGCCTGAATATAACGCGGGTAGTGATCAAAATAATCCAGACCCAATTTAAAGTATTCGACATGACTCAGCAGCCTCGCCATCTTGGCATTGGTATCCATGCGAAGAGGAAAACTGCCCATCAAATAGGACTTTGCCTCATCGAGCTCATGATCCGCGACGGGGGTTGACCGTATCTGCTGCATTTGCGTGAGGACCTCATGAATGGCAGTGTTGGCCGTGGCATTTTTGGTCTGTAGGCTGACCGTAAAGCTGCCTGGATAGTATCTGGCATCATAGCCGCTTTGCACGCTATAGGCCAGTCCCTGGTTCTCCCGGATGACCGTGAGCAGCCGGGAGGAGAATCCCCCCCCACCCAGGATATAGTTCATCACGACCAGCGCATAGAAATCCGGGTTGGCCCGTTCAATGCCGAGGTGTCCTAATAGAATGTTGGCCTGTGTCAGGTCTTTGTCGATGATCTCCAGCTTTGGAGCCGTGGGCTTGGGGGGGGTTGGAATCTGAAGGGATGGGATTTTCCCCATTCCCCATGCACCCAAATATTTCTTGACGAGCTCCTGGACCTCCTCCTTTTTGGTATCACCCACGATCGCCATAATGGTGTTGTTGGGTCGGTAGTAGTCCTTGTGAAAGGCAGTGATGTCCGCCCGCTGGATTCTGGGGACGGTCTCCTCCAGCCCCTCTACCGGCCGATGGTAGGGATGGGCTCCAAAGAGGAGCTTGTCAAAGACTTTTCCGGCGACAATCCCGGGTTCATCCTTTTCAGCCATCAGCCCCCCCAGGACCAGCTCACGATTGCGCTCCACCTCTTCCGGGGCGAAGGCGGGGTGGGTGAGAATGTCGGACAGCAGATCAAACCCCGCATTGATATCCTTTTTGAGGACCCTGAGCGAGACGGAGGTGTAGTCTAAATCGGCGGACGCCGAGAGGCTTGCACCGATAAAATCGATCTCTTCGGCGATCTGTGTTGCACTTCGGGAACTTGTCCCCTCGGCCAGCAGTTCGGCGGTCAGATTGGCGAGACCGGCCTTGTCTTCGGGATCAAAGACTGATCCAGCCTTCAGGAGGACCTCCACCTGTACCATGGGGAGGGAGTGTCGCTCCACCAACAACAGGGTAATACCATTTCGGGTTGTCCAGCGCTCTATGACGATATGGCCGGCCCAGGCCGGGGAAAGCCACAACAAAACCGTCCACAGGGCGATGCCATAAATGAGAAATAAAGGGGGCAATTTCTGGCTTCTTGTCTCTGGGTGAAAGTCCATGGGTCACTGCTCGGGCTTCAGAGGAATCAGGATTCCGACCGTTCGATTGTCCTCATGAAGATATTTTTGTGCCACCCCCATCACGTCCTGGGGTGTAACCTTTCGGATATTGTCCAGGTAGGTTGTAAGATAAGCGACACCTGCCCCGATGCTCTCAGCCGTGCCGATCTGCATCGCCTGGAAGAAGTTAGAATCCTGGCCGAATATAAATTGGGCCTCGATCTGATTTTTTGCCTTTTGAAGTTCTTTATCCGAAACGGCCTGGGTCTTTAGCTTTTCGATGGCCTCATACAGCGCCTTTTCAAGTGTCTCCGGGGCCTGGTCGGGCTGGGTCATGCCGTAGAAATAGAAGAGTTCAGGATCGGCCATCATGGGATCATATTCACCGCCGGTATCCAAGGCGATCTTTTTCTCATAGACCAGACTCCGGTACAGCCGTGAGCTCTTGCCAGAGGAGAGCAGTGTGGCCAGGACCTCGAGGGGAAAGGCGTCCGGATCCCGGAAATTGGGGACACGGTATCCCAGGAAGACGAACGGGAGCTGGGCCTCCCTTTTGACCAGGATCCTGCGCTCGCCCTTCTGAGGCGGTTCGGTGGAGAAGGGGGCTGGAGGATCGGGGCCCCTGGGGATTTTCTCGAAAGATTCGCGGATCCTGGATATGAGAGACTTGGGATCGATATCCCCCACTACCACCAGTGTGGCGTTGTTGGGGCGATAATAGGTCCTGTAATGCCGTTGCAGATCCTCCGGGGTGAGCCGATTGAGATCCTCCATCCAACCGATCACGGGGGAGTGATAGGGATGGGTGAGGAAAGTCACCCCGTACATCTGTTCTATGAGATAAGACTTGGGGTCGTCCTCGGTCCGCAGTCTACGCTCCTCCTTCACCACATCCCGTTCGAGCTGAAACTCCTTGGCATCGATCAGGAGATTTTCCATTCGGTCTGATTCAAGGTCCAGGGATAGCCAGACGCGATCGCTGGAGAGGTTTTCAAAATAGCCGGTAAAGTCTTGGGCCGTAAATGCATTTTCGGTCCCCCCATTTTTCGCCACAATCCTTGAGAACTCCCCCTTACCATATTTGGAAGTGCCTTTGAACATCATGTGTTCCAATAGGTGGGAGAGCCCTGTCCAGCCCAGAATCTCGTTACGAGACCCCACCCGATACCACACCTGAAAGGTGACGACCGGGGCCTTGCCCTCTTCCTTCAGGATGACTTTGAGACCATTGGACAGGGTATAGGTTTCTGCCGTGATGGCCCATAATGGAAGAGCCATCAGCAGGATAGCGAGTGCCAGCAGCGTAGAAAGGACCGATCTTTTCACGGGAAGCTATCCTATCAATGGGGGCTGTCGGTGTCAAGAGGCGGAGGAAAGGCTCGAAAGCCGGGATTCACGATGGGTATTCGTGGCGGTTGCAAGTTGTCCACAGGCCGCAAGGATATCTTGGCCCTTACTCTTTCGGATGAAGGCGCTCAAGTGGGTATCCACCAGCACCTGTTGAAATTGGAGCACTGTCTGATCTGTGGGCCGTTTAAAGTCCGCTCCGGGATGCTCGTTATAGGGGATCAGGTTGACCTTGCACCGGATCCCTTTGAGCAATTTCACCACGCGCTGGGCATCCAATATGGAGTCATTCACCCCTTTAATCAGCACATACTCAAAGGTGATTCGTCTTCGTGGGGGAAGGGGGTATTCCCTGCAGGCCCGGATGAGCTCCTTGATGGGGTACTTGCGGTTGATCGTTCCCATGATCAGATCCCTTGTTTCATCCGTGGTGGCGTTGAGAGAGATGGCCAGGTTGATCTTTAGGCCGAGCGTGCCCAGCGTTCTAATCTGAGGGACCAATCCAGCCGTGGAGAGGGTGATCCGCCGCTGGGGGAATCCTATTCCCCGGGGGCTGCTGATACGGTGGATGGCCTCCACCACCTGATTGAAATTGGCCAAAGGTTCGCCCATCCCCATCATGACGATGTTTGTGATGCGCTGACCCCCTTCACGGTCTTCCACGTGGGAAAAGCGAGGGTCTGGCTCGGCCAGTCCGCCTAAGGCGGAGAGCGCGGGGTGTGGGGGCATCGGAGGACCTTGTTTAGTTTCATCCGCACGGGCCCCCACATAAGATTGAACCGAAAGGACTTGATCCACAATCTCATGCGCCTTGAGGTTTCGCCTCAGTCCCATCCTGCCGGTCAAGCAGAATGAGCAATCCAGGGTACATCCTACCTGTGTGGAGATGCACAAGGTAAGCCGCCTGCCTGATCTTCCGCCTAATCCGCCTGAGGCGGAGGATGAGGTGGAGGAGGGATCATCCGGGATCAGCACGGATTCGATGGTGTTTGAATCCTCCAGCATCAATAAAAACTTGAGGGTGCCATCCGTGGAGGTCTGGGCGTTCATTATTTTTGGTTGGCTAATGTAGGCACGTTCTTCCAGGATCCTGCGATCCGGCAAGGATAGGTCGGTCATCCCCTCAAATTGTGTGACCCCCTGCCTGTAAATCCAGTGCAGGATCTGGTCGGCACGATAGCGAGGCCACCCCACCCCCTCCACGAACCTTTCCAGTTCATCAAAATTCAAGGCCTTTAGATTCTGCTTTGCCATGAACCTATTCTAAAACAAAACCGGGTTCCATGTCCAACTGGGGGAGAGATTTCATGCTCATCATTGCTGGAGAGGAGTGTTCATCTGTATAATTTAAAATAAGCGTGTTATACTGATCTCCATGTGCGGGCCCGATGAGAAATTGAATAGAGCCAGTAGCTCCCACCCGAAGATGATGGGACAGGTGATTCTGATCATGTTTCTATTTTTGCTCACCTCCTGCGGACATTCCTCTCACGTGCTCTCGCCCACGACAGCGGATCGTCCTGCGGGGGCATTGAGGCAGATAGAATGCGGTGCAGTTGAGGACTGCTTTTTTCAGGCCCGGGAGGCCTATCTTGACGGGGATGTCCGGGGAGCCGTCCTTCAGATTCAGGATTTCTTAAAGGAAGACCCGCCCCCTCCCTGGAAGGGACGTGCCAGGCTGCTACTGGCCAGGGCCCAGGACGGCCTAGGAGATCCGTCAGCCGTCGAATATTATGAAGAGACATTAAAGGACGTACCCCAACTGGGTGACTATATTTTATTTTACCTGGGTCGGTCCTACCTAAAAAATGGTCAGGCCTTGAAGGCAGCCCAGGTCCTGGAAGGTCTTCACAAGCACTATCCCAGCAGCCTTTTAAGATCACAAGCCCTCTATCTAGCCGCTGGCGCCTATGCCCAGGCCGAAGAAGATGCGCTGGCGATCACCGGTTTTGAGACATTCTTGCGCCTTTACCCCGGGGATCCCCAGGCCGCTTCGGCACTCTATCTCATAGGACAACTCCGTCTAAAGCAAAATGAAATATCCAGAGCAGTAGAGGATTTCAGGAGGGTGGTGTGGGAATACCCTCAGGACCCAGTCGCCACCTCTGCCCGAACTGAACTGGAGGGACTGGCCTCTCGGGGAATGGTGATTCCTGTCCCCACCCCCAACGGAAGGCTCTATCAGGCAAAGGCCCTTTACCGGGCCGCAAAATACCAGGAGGCTGTCCGGGCCTTCAAGGAGACCCTGGCGGCATCACCGGATAAGAGTGCTCGTGATGAGGCCAGGCTCTATTTGGGGATCTCTCTGGTTCAACTCAGGAGGTGGTCTGAGGCGATCCCAGTATTTGAGGCCCTTCTTAAAGGTCGCCCTGCCGGGGATACTGCGGGTGAAGCCCTTTCCTGGATCGGCCGGGCCGCCTTGCGCCTGGGTGATCTCGATAAACTCCTGTGGGTGCGCAAGACTTTCAGAACTGCCTATCCTGATAGGGTCGAACGGGCCAAGGCCCTCTGGTTTCTGATCCTCCATTATGAAGACAAAAAGGATGATCTCAAGGCCATAAAATTCTGCCGTGAATTAATTAAATCCTTTCCCCAGGACAGTCTAGCCCAGGAGGCCCACTGGCATATCGCGTGGATCCATTACAAGAATGGGAGGCTCCAGGCGGCCCAGAAGGTCATGGATGAACTCTTGTCACGTTATACGAATTCGGCATTCAGGCCGCAGACCCTTTACTGGAAGGCCAAGCTGTTAGAGCGAAATGGCAACATCGGGGGGGCCCAGGAGGTCTATGGGCGTCTGTGTGACGACCATGCGCGCACCTATTACTGTCACCGGACCCGGAAGCGCTTGGAAGACCTGCTGCCTCAAGAGAACTCATGGCCAAACCCGGAGGCTTTTCGCCCACCAAAGATTCAGTGGCAAGTATCGGGCGCACCCGCATCCTCTGTATCTGAAGACGTGGTGGGGTCATCCGAGTTGCAAGAGGAACCCGAAGGGCTCACAGGTGATGAGCAGTACAGGCGGGCCAGGGAGCTGATGTTGATCGGGTATTCGGATGATGCCACCCGGGAGATAAGTGCTCTGGTAGGGCGGTATACAGGGGATCGCCGGACTCTCTTATTTCTGGCCGATCGCCTTTATGCGCTAGGGGCCTTCGATCAGGCGTTGCGGATTATCCGGCTGTATTTTCAGGAGGTTCTGGAGAAGGGAGATCCCAAGATACCGGACCATTTTTGGGAGGAGGCCTATCCACTCGGGATGATGGATCAAATCATTAGGCTGATAGGTCCAGACAGGCTGGATCCGTACTTGGTGGCCTCGATCATCCGGGAGGAAAGTGGCTATGATCCCAGTGCGGTCTCCCGGGCCGGCGCGGTGGGCCTGATGCAGGTGATGCCGGAAACGGGCCGGCGGGTGGCAATACAACTGGGTCTAAAGGATTTTCAGCCCGATCAGCTCCTGGATCATGAATTAAATATTAAGCTGGGGGCCCGGTATCTGACCCATCTTTTCGAACAATTTAAAGGCAACCTGATTTTCACCATTGCTGCGTATAATGCCGGCCCGGAGGCAGTAACGGAATGGATCGGTCGTGCAGATTATCAGAACCTGGACGAATTTGTAGAGCAGATCCCGTTTTCCGAGACCCGTCTCTATGTCAAAAAAGTCCTTCGAAGTTATTATGAATATCTCTCCATCCACCCCCACCCACCTGGCCGAGTTTCTTGACAAACATATTTACCCAGAGTATAGTTAAAATATTAAATGATGTCGATAAGTTAGAGGTTTAACCTTAGTGTTTTTAGATGGCAGAAACCTCCTCCCAAAAGATTCTCATCGTTGATGATAACCCGAGGGTATTAAAGCTATTAGAACTTCGCTTTTCGCAGCTTGGATATCAGGTCACGACCGCGGAACGGGTGAAGGATGCGGTGGTTACCGCGATTATTGTAAAGCCCGACCTGGTAGTCTCCGAGCTTCAGCTTCCGGATCTTAATGGGATAGAGTTTAAAAGAATTTTCAGCTCAATCCCTGCCTTGGTGGATGTGCCGATCATCTTCATCACCTCCGATAAAGATCTTCCTGTGGATTTTCTTGCCGAACCCGGGGCCCCTATAGAGCATCTGCAAAAGCCCTACGCCTTTGATGAGCTTCTGGATAAAGTGAAGACCAGTCTGCGTAGGGCCTTACTGCGCAAGTCGGCCCTTAACGAGTCCGACCAGCAAACCGGGGTGCTCGAGGAGATGACGTTGACCGACATCCTGCAGGTCGTGACCATGAATAAAAGGACCTGTACCATTTCGCTTAAACGGGAGGGTCAGGCCGGCAGAATTTATTTTGTGGGAGGAAGGATCGTGGATGCCAAGGCTCCGGGTCTCAGGGCCGAAGAGGCATTTTACCAGCTGATCACCTGGAGAGGGGCCGACTACAGCATCGGGGATGAACCCCAAGACTCACTTGAGGAAACTGTGACTCAGGATACGCGCTTCCTGCTCGCCGAAGGGATGAGGCGATTGATGGGACTAGAGGAGAAGGCTAAGGAAGCAACCGGAGAATCGGGCCATGATGAGGAGGAAAAGACCATTGTCCTTGAGACGGAGCCAGCCGCTGCCCTAGCGGCCTCAGGGGACCTGCTTAGTGGAGGACAGGCTGCTCCGGATCCGTACCATGAGGAGAAAGCCTTTTTGAAGGGCCTGGCGGCCCGCGGCCTTCTGAAGCAGAAGGGTGATTAATGCAAAAGACTGCCCAGAACCCATTACAGCCGATCGGTCAGCGACGAAGGATCGCTGTTGTGGGGGGGGGCCGCCCCGGGCTCGAGACACTCGCGTTGCTAGCCGAGGATCCGGAGACAGAAGTGGTCTGTCTCTGGGATCCGGACAGGGCAGCCCTGATCTTCCGATTGGATGAACTTGGTTTTAATTTTTCAGATCATATCAAGCCAAAACTTCTGGACGATTTCAGGGAGCTTGAAGGGGTGATGCCCCTGGATCTTATCATTGAATCCTCCTCCAATTCGCAGCTCCGCAGGAATCTGGACCCATTTTTGGAAAGAGGGATCCCGGTCATCTCGGCCCAGGCGGCTCAACTTTTATGGGGGTTCAGGCTGGGCAAGGAAGACGGACTGGGTCAGGACCTTGGGGGATTAAAGACATTTTTGGAGGGCATAGATCTACTCCATGATCGGACAGAGTTCTTCGAAATATTTCTGCGGTTGGGTTTACTCATGACCCATGCCGGGGCTGCCTCTCTTTATATCTCAAGGCCGGAAGAGCACGAACCCTTCCTCATCTATTCAGCGACCCGGTTTCCTGCGTCTCTATCTGCCGTAGGGGGATCAGGGGGAGGATCAGCCGGCTTGAGCCACTCTCCCATCATGAGTACCGACCCTGTCCTCGTCCAGAAGGCAGTTGGCTTTAAGAGGCCGATCTTCATTCCAGAGGAGAACCAGTCCTCCTCCGGCGAACAGGAGCGGGCCCCTTTAAAGGGAGTCGATGAAGCTCCTACCCTGATATTGCCGATCATGCTGGATGAGGAACCTGTGGGCATCCTGCTCCTTCGCAGGGTTGCCTCATCAGGGGCGTTTACTCCAAAGGATCTTGAAGCCTGCTCTCGGCTGGGCGGTGTGACTGCCAAGCATCTCAGGAAATTTCTCAATCTCCAGGAGATGCAGGAGCTTTCGCTATCCGAAACGATGCGGAGCGAGATCAAGGCCATCCTCAATAGCCAGCTCTCCCTTGAAGAAAAACTGGCGAAGGGAGTTAAAAAAATCCGCGAAGTTCTTGGGGGAGGTCATGCTCACATCTACGTCAAGGAGCGATCCTCCAACGATCTCATCCTGCAGGCCTCCACAACTCAGGCCTCACAGGTGAGCGGGATGTTAAGGGTGCGTGTTGGGGACGGTTTCGTGGGGGAAGTTGCCAAGAACCGTCAATCCATAATCCTAAAGGGGGGGGCTCTCTCTTTCTCCCCAGGAAATGAGCGCGCCCTTCTCTACCTGCCCCTCAACGCAGCCGGCGGGATGTGTGGGGTGCTTTGTATTGAGCAGCTATCGGTGGGATTGGGGACCAAGAAGACCCTCAAGCTCCTGGAGGAGGTGGGCGAGGTTTTCGCCCAGGTGATTTCAGGAGATCTGGAACACCGCCGTATGTCCCAGAAGCTCCTGAGGCTTTCGGCGGTGCAGGAGGAGGGATTTGATCTCCTCTCGGAGACAGATCGGGAACGGCTCACGATCATGATCACATCCTCCGCGGCAATGCTGGTGGACGCCGAGGCGGTGATCCTGCGCGTCTTGGAGAAGAAAGGTAAGCGATTGTTAGTGGCTTCTACCCATGGTTTACATAAAAATGAGATAGACTCAAGATTGGTACAAATGGATGGTCTCATAGCGCTCAAGACCTTTCAGAGCCGCAGCGCCCAGGTGATGGAGGACTTGAAGAAGATGGATCAAACGCTTCCGGCAAAATTTCAATACCTTTCCGGGATCTGTCTGCCATTGGTCTATGAAGGAGTTACCCTCGGGACCCTCTCAGTTTACAATAAGCTGGCCTTCCAAACCTTTGGCTGTACCGCGTTTGACCAGGATGATATGGAAATCCTGGATAAGTTTTCATACTATGTCGGCAAGGCCCTGATCAATGCCCAGGAGGCCCAGGCCCGCTCAACACTGATTACGATTGATGAAGTGACGGGGCTTCGAAATGAGCGCTACCTGATGCTGCGCCTTCCCGAAGAACTTCGACGAGCAGAACGCTACCAGCGCAGTCTCTCCCTGATGATTTTTGAGGTGAAGAGTGAGGCGAAGATACAGCCTGCCGAAGGGTCCTCGACAGAAAAAGAGTTTATTAAACAGGTTGCAGAGGTGTTGCAGGAGACGTTTAGGAATGTAGACATTCTGGTCAGAGTCAAGGGTACACAGTTTGCCATCTTAATGCCAGATACGGGGGAGACCGTGACCGATGCGGCCGCAAGGCTGGCTCGAAGTCTGGCCTCACTCCCCCTCAAGATCTTCATCGGATACAGTACCTACCCCACAGAGGCCAAGACTGTCCAGGATCTGATCGGGAAGGCCTCAAAGCTATCAGGGATGGTGAGGGACATTTGAGTAGTCCGGGAGACCTGTTCATAGAGAGAGGAGCCACCTTGAATACTCCGAATAAGTCAATACAGATTGAGATCTATGGCCAACGATACACTATCAAGGGACAGGCCCCTGAGGATTATGTAAGGGAACTGGCCGGTTACATAGATCTAAAGATGCATGAGGTCGCAACTGCTTCCAAGGTGAACAACCTTGCCAAGATCGCTATCCTGACCGCTCTTAACATTGCAGATGAACTTTTTCAACAGCGTGAGAGCCTCCAGCAGAAGGATGGAGTCCTGAAAAAGACTGAGAGACGAATGTCCGATTTGATTGATAGCCTTGAGGAGCAATTCGAGGATCTCAAGCTGTAATAGCTTTCTTCTTGAATTTTGGTCTCCTTTTTGATAAGCTCGTTTCTAAATGAAGGGTCTCTTAAGATCCAAAATCAGCTTCTGTTTGTAGTCACCACTTCAATGTCTTGAGCTCTTGCCGGGGAAACGAGCAGCTTTGCCAAACGGTGTTCCCAAGATGTACAGATGCCTAACGCACCCCTTCCTCCAGATAGGCATTGCTCCGGACAGAACAAGACGGCAGTCTGCATGACGAACCTTTATGGCGAAGGTGGGCGAGATCCACAGAAATCTAAAATCCAACAAAGCGCCCCGTTGCCCAATATCGAGCCTATCTCCGGGACCCTGATTGGGCCCTCGACCCATCCCCTCAGTTTTGATAGCGTTGCCACTCTCTCATCAAACTCACAGATATTTGAGCTAAAGACCCCCGAAAGGAGGTCACCCTCAATCCACACCTGTTGTGGGCCTTTACCCATAAGAGGTGTAGATAGGGGCCAAGGCCGTGGGGATGGCCCTAAAGACCCTGGATCCCCCTCATCAAGACTTTTGGGGGAAATATCGAAGGGAATTTATGTTGATATGTCGGGCAAGGAGGGTTACGAAGGGGGAATTGAGAAAAGGCAAAATAGTGAAGAATCTCATTTTTAAGGCGAGGTTCCTCAAGGCGACAATGTCGAGGTAATAAGGTCCTTTAGCCTTCAAGGGCGGATACCACTGAAAGGGGGGAGGCATGACAACCATCGGGATCATGATTGGTACCCTCGCGAGTATTGTGGTCTCAAGTGTGAGTATTGTCTTGGGATTTTTCATATCAAAGCGAATGATGCGCCGCCAGATTGAGACAGCCCGGCAAGAGTCGGAACGAATCCTGCATGAGGCCCAGAGAGACGCCGAGGCCAAAAGGCGAGAGGCGGGGTTAGAGGCCAGGGACCGGGTCTACCAAGCGCGAGCCGAATTCGAGAGGGAGACTCGGGAACGCCGGGGAGAGTTCATGGCCTTGGAGAAGAGACTGATGCAGCGGGAACAGGGGTTGGACAAGAAAGGGGGAATGCTGGATCGAAAAGACGTTGATTTGAACCGGCGCGAAAAAGATCTGCTGGCCCGGGAGCGAAGCGTGGCCGGCAAGGAGGAGCAATATGAGCACCTGCTGCGCGAACAGCGGGGGCATTTGGAGCGGGTTGCTGGAATGACGGCCGATGAGGCCAAGAAGCATCTCTTACAGATAATGGAGCAGGAGGCCAAATTTGAAGCGGCCAAGCTCATCAAGCAGATTGAGGATGAGGCGAAGGAAAATGCTGGACACAGGGCCCAGGAGATTGTGGTCTCTGCGATCCAGCGATTTGCCAATGACTATGTATCGGCGGCAACAGTTTCTGTCGTTCAGCTCCCCAACGAAGAAATGAAGGGCCGGATCATCGGCCGTGAAGGGAGAAATATACGTGCCCTGGAAAGTGCAACGGGGATTGACCTGATCATCGATGACACCCCAGAGGCGGTGATCATTTCGGGGTTCGATCCCATGAGACGGGAGATTGCCAAGATTGCTTTGGAGCGGCTCATGGCGGATGGAAGAATTCATCCCGCCCGGATTGAGGAAATGGTGGAGAAGGTCAAAAAGGACGTCGAAAGGCTGATGATCGAGGAGGCGGAAAAGATCTTGTTCGAGCTGGGTATTCAGGATTTGCATCCAGAGATCGTCAAGCTCCTGGGGAGACTCAAGTACCGCACCAGCTATGGGCAGAACAATCTTCAGCATGTGCGAGAGGCGGCATTTCTCTGTGGCCTGATGGCCCAGGAGTTGGGATTGGATGCCAAACTGGCCCGGCGGGGTGCGCTGCTGCATGATATTGGCAAGGCACTGAGCCATGAAGAGGAGGGGACCCACCCCATGATCGGATCTGATGTGGCGAAGCGGTATGGGGAATCCCCTAAGGTGGTGAATGCGATCGCGGCCCACCACGGTGACATTGATCCGATCTGTCCAGAGGCGGCCCTCGTCTCGGTGGCCGAGGGATTATCGGCGTCCCGGCCAGGGGCCCGGCGGGAGGCCTTTGAATCCTATATCAAGCGCCTTCAGAACCTAGAGCAGCTGGCGATGTCCTTCAAGGGAGTGGAGAAGGCCTATGCCATCAGTGCGGGGCGTGAAATTCGGGTCATTGTCAAGAATGAGGAAATCTCCGATGTGGAATCGGCCCAGATTGCAAGAGAGGTGGCCAGGCGGATTAAGCAGGACCTGACCTATCCGGGTCAGATCAGGGTCACGGTGATCCGTGAAAGTCGCTATGTGGAATTGGCAAGATAAGCTGGAGACGGAGTGGCGTTGAAAATTCTTCTGATCGGTGACATTGTGGGAGAGGTGGGGCGCAGGGTGGTATGCCAGCAACTATTACCTCTGGTCCAGCATCACAGCGTAGACCTGGTGATTGCCAATGGAGAGAATGCCGCTGGGGGATTTGGTATTACCCCCAAGATTGCGCAGGAGCTGTTCCGGGTGGGGGTCCACGTGATTACACTGGGTAATCACACCTGGGACAAGAAGGAGATCATCGATTATCTTCCCAAGGAGGAGAGACTCCTTCGCCCTGCCAATTACCCTGAAGGGACCCCTGGGGCAGGGAGGGTTGTGGTCACCACGGCAACTGGGGAAAGGGTGGGGGTACTTCACCTGCTGGGCAGAGTCTTTATGGCCGCCCTGGACTGTCCTTTCCGGAGGGCCAGGGGTGAACTGGAACTGTTGAGGAGCAGTACAAAGGTCATTGTGGTGGACTTTCATGCTGAGGCCACCTCTGAAAAGGTGGCGATGGGGTGGTACCTGGATGGAGAGGTGAGCGCCGTGTTGGGGACCCATACCCATGTGCAGACCGCGGATGAGCAGATTCTTCCCAGGGGGACAGCCTACATCACGGATGCGGGAATGACGGGTCCTACCGAATCTATCATCGGAATTAAGCGTGAGTTGATCATTGAGCGTTTTGTGACCCAAATTCCTAGGCGTTTGGAGCCGGCCTCGGGACCGGGCCAGCTTTCAGGGGTGATAGTCGAGGTGGACCCTCGAAGTGGCAGGGCCCTTTCGATTGAACGAATTCTGATCCAGTCCAACTAAGAGAGAGCGATGCAGATCCTCACCGTAACGGAGCTGACCCTGCTGATCAAGAGAGAGGTGGAGGACTCCTTTTCTGATGTCTGGGTGGAGGGGGAGATCTCCAACCTCAAGATTCCCTCCTCCGGGCATATCTATCTGACCTTAAAGGATCAGGCCAGCCAGCTCAAGGCCGTGATCTTTCGCTCATTAGGCCGCAATCTTAAGTTTCAACCCAAGGATGGGCAGCAAGTCCTCTGCCGGGGACACCTGACCGTGTACGAACCGCGGGGGGAATATCAGCTGGTGATAGACTACCTGGAGCCCAAAGGGATCGGAGCCCTGCAGTTGGCTTTTGAGCAGCTAAAGGGAAGACTACAGGCCGAAGGGCTTTTCGATGAGGCCAGAAAAAGACCTCTCCCGATACTCCCTCAAAGAATCGGCATAATCACCTCGCCGACGGGGGCCGTCCTGCAGGACATGTTAAAGATTCTTGACCGGCGCTTTCCGAATCTCTCGATCCTGATCAGCCCGGTGCCAGTCCAGGGTGAGGGTGCAGCGGCTGAGATTGTGAGGGCGATCAAGGATCTCAATGGCCGGGGCGGTCTGGATATACTCATCTTGGCACGGGGAGGAGGATCGCTCGAGGACCTATGGTCTTTTAATGAAGAGAGTGTGGCCCGGGCGATTGCCGGATCGAGAATCCCTGTCATTTCAGCAGTCGGTCATGAAACGGATTATACCATTGCAGACTTTGTGGCGGATCTGCGTGCACCAACCCCTTCAGCGGCGGCAGAGCTGGTGGTGAGACCCAAACAGGAGCTGGTGGGTCAGATCCAGTCGCTGAAAGATCGAATACGGCGTACCATCCGGGTTTATCTGGAGGGCCAAAGGTCTAGGTGCCGTGAGACCCAGAGGGCCCTACCCCTTCCGCGTAAGCGGCTGGAGACCTTTCTATTGAGGTTGGATGAGCTGGGGGGGAGATCAGGTCAGGCGCTGGTACGTCTCCTGCGGGAGAAAGGAAGGGCCCTGAGGGACCGATATCATGGCCTTTTAAATCTGCGGCCGGAAGCAAGGCTCAAGTACTTGACAGCCGGACTGAACAGCCTGCACGGACAACTGGTGCAGCAGATGGATCGGGGGATTGAAGTCAGACGCACGAACCTGGCCAAGCTCATAGGTCATATGGATAGTCTCAGCCCCCTGGCTGTCCTGGCCAGAGGGTATTGCATCGCCAGGAGGCTACCGGCCCTAGAGATCATTCGTGAAGCCAAACAGGTCGTGGAGGGAGAGAGGTTAAATCTAAGACTGCACCGAGGTGAACTAATCTGCCAGGTTCATGAGGTTCGAGACCGCGAAACTTAATTCCAGTATATCAAGGATAGCTTGTCTAATGTGTGAAATGCAAGGACCACGGGGTAATGGCAAACCTAAAATTTGAAGAAGCCTTAGGTCGCTTGGAGGAGATTGTGAAGGCCCTGGAAAGGGGGGATCTTGCACTTGAGGAATCCCTCAAGATCTTTGAAGAAGGGGTAAAGCTATCCAAGACATGCCTTAAGATGTTGGATGAGGCGGAAAAGAAGGTGGAGATCCTGCTGGGTGACAAGGAAGGCAAAAAACAGCCAAAACCTTTCACCTTGAACGAATCCTCCTCCGCCTCAGGCGGATCAGCCGGGTTGAGCGGAGAAAAGCCCTCGCCTTTGCTTGATACGAATCAGATGGATGATGAGCGCTCATCCAACCCTTGACAAAGTGGGGATCTGGATCTGCCCTCCCCAATCACGAGACGAAGTGTGATAATAGGGGATGGCATGGTCATCAAAAAGGAGCGAATCGATCAGCTCATGGTCAGGAAGGGAATTGTGGACAGCCGGGAGAAGGCACAATCTCTGATCGCCCAGGGCGTGGTACGGGTCGGGGGTCGGCAAATCCTCAAGAGCAGCACCCAGGTTCCGGTCAATGCGGCTGTGCAGTTGGGAGAGGACAGGATTCCTTATGCCGGCCGCGGGGGCCTCAAGTTGGAGGCGGCTCTCAAGGAGTTCGCGATTGACCCTTCCAATCGCGTGGTGATGGATGTGGGTTCCTCGACAGGTGGGTTTACGGACTGTCTATTACAGAGGGGAGCGGTCAGGGTCTTTGCTGTGGATGTGGGTTATGGACAGCTCGATTGGCATCTCCGGCAGGATCCTCGGGTGGTCTGTATGGAGCGGACCAATATTCGATATCTGGATCCCCGGTCCTTGGGTGGGCCTGTCGATTTGGTGACCATAGACGTCTCTTTTATTTCCTTAAAAAAGGTCCTACCCAAAGTCTTGGAGGTCCTTAAACCCGGAGGCTGTGTCTTAGCACTGGTCAAACCTCAGTTCGAGGTGGGCAAGGGGGAGGTCGGACGCGGGGGAATTGTGAGGGAGCGGTCCCAGCATGAAAGAGTGATTCAAGACATTACCTCCTTTTCCCAGTCCCTGGGATTTATCTCCTCAGGGCATTTTACTTCACCGATCCCAGGTAAAAAAGGCAATGTGGAGTACTTTCTCTATCTAAAAAAAATCGTATAATGACGTTATACGTTAAACGTGAACCGTGAAAGAGGGAGCGAATAGCGAATAACGAGTAACGGATAACGATTGAGGGTGAATGTCTAAAGTTCTGGTCACGGGCGGGGCAGGTTTTATCGGTTCACACGTGGTGGAGCGCCTCCTGGCCCTGGGCCGCTCAGTGATCTGTCTGGATAATTTCGATCCTTTTTATGATCCGCAAATTAAGCGAAGAAACATTGACCAGGCACGACAGCATCCCGCCTTCACCCTGGTAGAAGGGGATATTAGGGATCAGAGTCTGGTGAGGAATCTATTTGCCCGATACGAGTTTGATAGGGTATTTCACGCTGCGGCCAAAGCCGGTGTGAGGCCCTCTCTCCAGGATCCATTCGTTTATGAGGAGGTCAATGTCCGAGGGACCTTAAATCTCCTGAGTTGTGCCGTAGAGAATCGGATCAAGAACTTCGTCTTTGCCTCCTCTTCATCCGTCTATGGGGCGAACTCCAAAGTGCCATTTTTAGAAGAGGATCCGGTGGATAGACCTATTTCTCCGTATGCGGCGACCAAAAAGGCCTGTGAACTCTTGTGCTATACTTATCACCATCTCTACCGACTCCCGATTACGTGCCTTCGATTCTTTACCGTCTACGGACCCAGACAGCGGCCTGAGATGGCCATCCATAAGTTCACACACCTCATTCTGGAGGGCCAGCCGATCCCCCTTTACGGCGAAGGGAACTCACGGCGTGATTACACCTATATTGATGATGCGGTGGATGGGGTCATCATGGCCCTTGACAGGGATTATCCCTTTGAGGTGATCAATATCGGTGAGGCCAGAACCGTCTCCCTCATAGAGCTTGTTGCCCTTCTGGAGGAGCGGTTGGGCAGGAAGGCAGCAGTGAAACATCTTGAGCTCCAACCGGGGGACGTCCTCGAGACCTGGGCGGATCTTGCAAAGGCACGAAGGCTTCTGGATTACGTCCCCCGCACAGATATCCGGGAGGGCCTACAAAAATTTGTGGAGTGGTATCATAAAGAAAGGACAGGGAGACTATGCGCATCTTAGTGACGGGGGGTGCCGGTTTTATAGGGTCGCACATTACCGACCGTCTGATTGCGGAGGGGCATGAAGTGGGCGTGGTGGATAATCTCTCCACGGGGAAGAAAAAGAATGTGAACAGCGAGGCGATATTCTATAAAACGGATATCCTCAGCCCTCGGATCGAGCGCGTCTTCAAGAAATTCCGACCGGAGTTGATCAGCCATCATGCGGCACAAATGGATGTGCGCCGCTCCGTGGCCGACCCCCTTTTTGATGCCCAGGTCAATATCCTTGGGCTCTTAAACATCCTGCAAAATGGCGTCAAGTTCGGGACCAAAAGGATCATCTTTGCATCTTCAGGGGGAGCCATCTACGGTGAACAGGAGTGCTTCCCGGCCTCTGAGGAACATCCGACCCGTCCCCAGAGCCCCTATGGGGTGAGCAAACTAGGGGGGGAGAGTTATCTCCACTATTATCAGAAGAACTATGGGCTCGAGTATACCAGTCTGCGCTATGGCAATGTGTATGGCCCTCGACAAGACCCCTTCGGGGAGGCCGGCGTGGTGGCGATCTTCTCACAGCGGATGCTGCGTGGGGAACAGGCCATTATCTACGGAAACGGGATGCAGACCCGGGATTATATCTATGTGGGAGATGTGGTGGAGGCCCACATGGCAGTCCTCAGTAGTCATCTTCAAGGGGTCTTCAATGTCGGCATCAGCCGCGAGACCACCGTCAATCATCTCTTTCAACAATTGAGGGAGATTACCGAAGTCCAGATCAAAGAGGTCCACGGCCCAGAGCGGCGGGGCGAGCAGTTCCGAAGCTGTCTAGACTCCAGCAGGTTACAGAAACAGTCGGACTGGGAGGCCAAGGTGCCGCTGATCGAGGGGCTCAGATATACCGTGGACTATTTTCGTGAGGTCCTCAAGTAGATGAAATCAACCATACAAAGAATCGCCAGGGTGGGTCTTGTGTGGATGGTGCTGCTGGGCTGTGCCATTAGCCGAGAGGTCCGACTGGCCGATCAGTTCGCCGGTGCAGGTAACTGGGAAGGTGCCATCTTTCTTTATCAGGAGGCTGCCCAGAAGGACCCTAAAAACCTCCGTCTTCGCCAAAGGCTCAATGAAGCCAAGGCCCAGGCGGCGGGAGAGCATTACCAAAAGGGACGGGACCTGCTCAAGGAAAAAAATCTTCCCCAGGCCTTGGAAGAGTTTAAACGGGCCATGACCCTGGACCCTGCGAAGCAGGAGCACCAGGCGGCGCTCAATGAGGTCCTGAGGTTGAAAGAGGCGGCGAGTCTTTATGCCGCTGGTTTAAAGCTCATGAGGGCCGAGCGCTTCTCTGAAGCCCTGGAGCAGTTTGAACAGGCCCTAGATCTGGACCCCACCCTGGTGGCTGCCCAGGAGATGATCCGCAAGTTAAGTGAGGAGCAGAAGGCGGGCCTCAGCGGCGAGGTAGATCTGACACTCAAGTCCACGCAACCCATCACATTGAAGTTCCAGAATGCGAAGCTCAATGAAGTCTTTGAATTCCTCTCCAAGGCAACGGGCATCAATATCCTCTTTGACAAAGATGTCCGTCCCGAGACCCTGACCGTGACGATCTTCGTCAAGAATGCCTCGTTCAAGGAGGCGCTCAACCTCATCATGGCGACGAATAACCTGTTCATGAAAAAGATTAGTGAGGGCACGATTTTGATCATCCCCAAGACCAAACAGAAGGTGGACCAATACCAGGACCTTATGATTCGGACCTTCTACCTTTCGAGCACTAAGGCCGAGGAGATGGTCAACCTGCTTCGGACGATGCTGGAGACGCGCCGGGTCTATGTGAATAAGGACTTAAATGCGCTTGTCCTTCGTGACACGCCAGAAAAGATCAAACTGGCCGAAAAAATTATCGAGGCCAATGACCGGATGGTGGCCGAGGTGATGTTCGAGGTAGAAATCCTAGAAGTCGAACGAAACAAGCAGTTAAAATATGGTATAAGTCTTAGTAACAATCAGATCAGGGCCGACATCGGAAAATCCACGGGCGAGAAGGGCGAGGCCTTCGTCAGCCTCGACACACTTCGCAGCGGTGGCTACACCTACTTTTTTACGATCCCCAGCGTGATCGTGGACTTTTTAAAAACAGAGGGGGAGGCCAAGACACTGGCCAATCCGCGGATCCGGGTGCTGGATAACAAGCAGGCGGAAGTAACCATCGGGGAGAAGTTCCCCATACAGCTCTCAACGACCACCACCACTGCAGCAACGACCACTTCGGCGATTGCGGGACAGACCACGACGCAGTCCACAGAGTTTAAAGATGTGGCCATCAAATTGGGCGTGAAACCCAGGGTTCTTCTTAACAATGATGTGACGCTGGAACTGACACTGGATATTACCACTCTCGGTAGTTTTGTTCTAACAGCCAACCAGTTTAGGTTTGGCAATCGAAGTGTAAAGACGGTCCTGAACGTGAAGAATGGTGAAACCGTGGTGATCGGGGGTCTGATACGGGATGAGGATCGGATCTCCTACAACAAGATACCAGGGCTGGGCGATATCCCCTTTCTGGGCAAATTTTTTTCCAGCACCGATAAAAACAAGGTCCAGTCCGATGTCGTGATGACGATTACACCCCATGTCATCAGGGGCCTTGAGGCCCCGGAC
>DATECO010000153.1:0-3007 GCA_035286865.1 Nitrospiria bacterium
TTGATAAAGAGAGGAATACTGCCTTTGTTTCGGTGGATCGATGCAAAGGATGTATGCAGTGTGTATGGGTCTGTGACACCATGGCCAGACACCATGCCATCAAGATGGTGATGATCGACGAACTTCCGAAGGTATTTGCGATTACTGCTGCCGACATGCATTATGAAGCTGCCCACTTGTTGAAACCGGCAGCCATTAATCTGCCCCACGCAGTTCCCCAAGGGGTTAATAAATAAAAAACATTAAATAGAAAGTAGAGCGAGATGTACCTTAAGAAAGAAAACCTGTACGAGCATGATGAGCCTTACAGAGTCCTTCCGGGACCTGAGGGATATGTGATTCCAGCTGCCGCTTCGATGGGGGTTGAATTGCCGGAAGTGGGGGAAGGACTTATTTATGGCGAGCGGGTGCCGGAAGAAAAGGCAATGGAAGAAATTGCCCGTCGTTTGTTAACGGTTAAGAACCCTACATTGCACCCTGGGCCACTTGTGATCTGGGCCTGGAATGAGCATGCCGTGGAAAAGGCAAGGGCTGTGATGGGTATAGCGGCAGAGATCCCGGATCTGATGATTATCCCCATGGCAGATTACCGTCCTAGATACCCGAAAGTGGATCCGGAGGAAATGATCAATCCAAACCACCCGAACCTCACCATTTGGCATAATAAAGAAGGAGCTTGCATCTTTGTCGGTGTTCACTGTCATTATGCCAATCTCAGTCTGAAGATGATCCGTGCCGGGACGGACTGCTGTACAATTGCTCTTTGCGCAGAACAAGGTCATGAGGATGCCATGTTATCAATTCGGGACTGTGATGCCACAAAGCTTTGGAAGCAGGCCGAGGTGATCCGGCGTGTGAGAGAGGAGATGGGAATTGCGCCCCCTTCTGCTCCTCCAACGGGAGGATACGGGCCACTGGATGGAAAGAGAATTGTAGTCCATACACCTGAAGAGTGGGCTGAGATCGTCGATGCGGCCCGATCGGGCCGACACATTGACATGCCGCAGCCCCCAATCGGGGTCGCAGCGGATTTGGGTAGGCCTGAAGGGGCTATGTAGAGGGATAATAAAGGGGGAAGGACAATGAGCGAGGGCTTGGAGGCAGAACAAAAAACGAACCCGCAGGGTGATGTGATTAGCACAACCGTGGCGATTAAGATGGAGTCAGGGAAAGACCCGCATTCTGAGGCCAAAAAGCAGAGGGTTGTTTCACCGGAATATTTCTTCTTCGAGGCCCCGCGGGAGCGTCTCTTCATCACGGGGAGTGAGGCGGGAAAGGAGGCCGTCCGACGGGCTAATGTGGATTTTTCGATTGCCTACCCCATTACCCCTCAGAGCGAGACGATGCAGCTTATTGGGGTCCTTTATGGGGAGGGGTATGTCAAGGAGTACTACCGCGGTGAGGAGGAATACGGCGTGATGTCCACCATGGCCGGGGCCTCCCGAGCCGGCGTGAGATGCTTTACCGCAACCGCAGGTCCTGGTACGCTTCGTGGGATCGAACCCATTGCCTCCTGGCCGGGCCACCGTCTTCCGATGGTGGCGATCTTCACCTGCCGCGTGGTCAATGCCCCCTTGGCGATCCAACCTGATAACATTGAAATTACTTACCTGTTAAATTGCGGGATGGTCGTATTCCATGCAGAGAATCAGCAGGATGTGTTCGACTTCATTCTAAAAGGATTTCTGATCAGCGAAGCCAATGATGTCACCCTTCCGGTAGGGATTGCCTATGATGGCTTTTTTGTGACCCATGCCCGTGGATATGTCTGGATGCCCCCTAAGGATATCAAACTTCCCCCCCGAGAGGCTTATCATGGGGCGGTCCCAGTCCTGGATGCCGAAAATCCTCCTGCCCGACTTTCACGGGATGCCCCCGTTCAGAAGAGCAACTTCATGTCTTACAACATCCACAATGTTTGGCAGCAGGAAGTCTGGGCAGCCAACGAAAGGGCAAAGAGGTATATCAATTACTGGATGGGTGGCCCCTTGGAGGTCACAGACCCAGGCGCCGAGATCCTCTTGGTTGCGTCTGGATCCGCTGCAGCCCAGTCCCGGGAAGCGGTCCGCCTCTTGGCTGAACAGGGTATTCGGGTTGGTCTTATCAAGATCCGATCACTGCGCCCCTTCCCCACGAGAGAACTCCAAGTGGCCTGCGCTAAGGCCAAAATGATTGTCCTACCGGAATACAATTATGTCGGGTGGATGGCGCGTGAGGTGAAACACGCCCTCTATGGAGAAATCAACCCGCCTCCCTACATCATAGGAGGTCCAAGGGTCTTTGGAGGGATGTCGATGCCTGTTGAGATGATTGTGGAGAAAGTAATCGGGGGGTTGAAAAAGATCTCACCCAGCCAGGTCGCCGTGGCGGCTGACCTTAAGGCTAAATCCTCAAAGCCCGATGAGATGACCTCTGAGGATAAGTCTAAATTGGATCATTTTCTTCAGAATATTTAGTGTTCTGCCAAGCAGGACGGTCAGTCCTTAAGCCGACTCTTGAATACTGAGGGTCGGCTTTTTTATTGCCTGGATGGCCCGTTCACTTTGAAAGGATGGCGTGATGGGGGGTTAAAGGATAAGGCTAGGCTGGACCATTTCCTCCAGAATATTTAGGGGCTTCCGATCCGCAAGGGGCCCATAGGGCGAAGAAGCTGTCTACCGGGATAAATCCGCCATTTGGGTGGGCAGACTGGGCGGCCTGGTTTTCAGCCATATAGAAGACATACGTCTGGGGCCCCATTTTTGAAATCTTTCTGACACGAATCACGCGCGGGAATTTAACCCCTTCCTTGCGTTCCTTGTATAGCTCTCCTTCTTTGATCTGTACCTCTTGCATGACTTCCTCCCTTCAAAGATTAATAATTACCATATATCCACGTATTTTGTCAATGAAATATACAGGTGTGAATGAAGGGGCCTACGATCTGCTGGCCGGGCTGTTTACGATTGGATGAGCTCGGTGGTGGCGCCAATTTCACCATGCTTTACGGTGGGACCCCATCCTGTGG
>DATECO010000154.1:0-12353 GCA_035286865.1 Nitrospiria bacterium
CAATAGCCTTAACTAAAATTTCCCCGGCCAGGCTTACCCACACTCCTGAAAGGAACATTATGAAGAACCCCAAAATAATCAATAATATCACCTTTTTAGCAATATGTAAATGAATTGTGATCTCCGGCACCTTCTCCGCCCGTCCAGAAATGCACGAACAGACGGGAAGTGATCATTCAAATGTACAGAGATTACGTCTGCTCAATCTTCCGAATCAGGGGAATTCGATTCCTCCCGTGATTCACTCACGATGCGGCTTTAACCCATCTATCCGCCTGAGGTGAAGGCGAGGGTCATAGCGAACTTTGACATTAATTCAGCGCTAAAGGCAACCTCGGTCAGCAAAACTGTAATAACGTCCATCTCCTACAATAAGATGATCCAGCACCTTGATTCCCAACAAATCTCCACAAGCTACCAGTCGTTTGGTCAATTCATGATCCTCACGACTAGGAGTCGGATCCCCGCTGGGATGGTTGTGGATAAAGATCACGGCGCCTGCCGAGTGGCGAACAGCCGGGTTAAAGGCCTCTCTGGGATGGACGATACTGACCGTCAGACTCCCTTCCGAAATAGTCGTATCTCTGAGGATCCGGTTTTTCCCATCAAGCAGGATGACCTTGAACATCTCATGTTTAAGCCCCCGAAGGTGGGCATGATAGTGTCGATAGATATCCTGGCTGCTACGGATCTTCACACCCGCATGAAGGGGGGAGGAGACCGAACGTCGGCCCAACTCAAGAGCAGCTCTCAATTGCGCTGCCTTGGCAGGACCCATTCCCCGAATCTTGCACAGTTCTGTGATGCTTGCCTGTGACAGCGGAAGCAGGCCACCGAACTGCCCAATAATTTTCATCGCAAGACCCAGCGCATTTTGTCGTCGATGGCCAGTGCGCAGGAGAATCGCCAGAAGCTGGGCATCCGAGAGGGCCTCTGCACCATGCTTGATCAAACGTTCGCGAGGGCGTTCATCCTCGGGCCAGTCTTTAATGGCGGAACCGGGAATCTCTGAGTGTGTATCGCCCATTACCTACCAGTAACAAAATTTGTCAGTTTTCAGTCCAGGTGAACATTATTGAACACTTTAAAATGATACTCCTACAGACCAAAGTTATTTACTTTCAATTGGTTAAATGTAATAGCACAAATTGGTACATGCCTTGCATTGATCAAATACGTTCTCGGCTTTTCACATATTTTAGCCAATCACTATCCGTCGTATTCGATGAGAACGGGCGCGTGGTTGGCCTCACCCAAAAGGGAGGAAGTCCATGAAGTGTCCAAAGTGCAAAGGCCTCATGTACCTTGACCGGCTATCCGACTATTTTCTTATCTTCTACGCTTGGAAGTGCGTCAATTGTGGGGCTATCATGGATCATAGGATCCTTCGAAACCGTCGCAAAAGTGTCTCTTCGATATCCGATATGACCGCTATTCAGAATAAATAACATTGGGCTAGACCAGAGGTGCCCCTTGATGAGGCGTCATCAAGGGGCACCTTGTTTCATTCGATGACCAGATCCGTTTCCGTCTTAGTGACCCCCTTGATACTGCGAACCTTATCGAGGACTGTCTTAAAGGTGCTTTCATAAGTTTCTTCTTCGACAATTGCGATCACGTCATACCGGCCTGTCACCATATCAGCCGACTTTACACCCCTGATCCTGCGTAAGGCATCACGTACTTCCTTTTCCCTACCCACCGCCGTATTGATACGCAAATAAACCCTGCTCATATTAAATCCCCCTCCCAAGGACAGTTGTCAGTCTCCCTCTTAGTCCCCACATCTAAAACTGAAATGGACCTCTTGGGAAGACCCTGCTTCCTCGATCTGGATTTCCCTCATTCTAAGTATGACCCCATCACAGTCTCGGTCCTGGATCTTTCTAAAATAGACCACCCCAGCATGTCTGCTGGTGGGGGGGAGAGTAGCCGACCGAAGACGTAGATCACGGATTTTCGAGAGCTCCTCTTTTTCCAACTTTCTGGACTTGGGGATCAGCGTCAGGACAGGCCTCAGCCCGTCCCCATGGCGGTAATACTCCACACTTTCAGACTCGCTCAAGGCCTGAACGGGCTGTTGGGCATTATATTGTAAGAAAATCTGCGTTGCATCCACCCAAACTGGATGGGATAGCCCATTCTCAATCTCGATATAAAAGGCCGTGAAATAGGCCGAAAGGTCAACTCCAAACTGCTGACGGTCCTCTGAACGCACTCCGGTGGTGACCAGCGGCCGGACAGAAACCTTAAATTGATGATCCAACTGATCGGTATGGACCTCTTGATTCATGACGGCCACATCAGGTGTGAGGCGTGGTGCGGTAACTGTGCACCCTCCGAGACTCAGTGCAATCATTCCCAGAATCCCTAAGCGCACGCCCGCCTGTTTACCGAAATTTATCATGATCCTGCCAAAAATTCCTCACATTATAGTGAATTAAGAGCTTAAAGTCAAAACCTTGATATTGAAGAAGCCCGCCTTAAAAAGGCAGGGATTCTGGTTCATTCCTGCCAATAAGAGCATGTATCAGTGTGCTCCTTCCGCTGGTCTTCAAGCTAATGCCCTTGACGAGAAAATCCGTTTAATGTTACATTATAAAGATTTATAGACTGAGACCTCCCTCAATGGAGAGCCAGAGGTGCGTATTTCAGGTGGTACAGTCAGGGGCCTTACGCTTCGTTCATTACGTGGTACTCTCCTTCGTCCAACGGCCACAAAGGTCAAAGAGGCTCTCTTTGATGTCCTTGGGCCAAGAGTGATCGGAGCAACTCTCGTGGACTTTTTTGCTGGGACGGGAAATATTGGGATAGAGGCCCTCAGCCGGGGTGCGGCACATGTCGTATTTATAGAGAAACACCGCCCTTCCATCAGGCTTTTGAAGACCAACCTGGCGAGATGCGGCCTATCTGACAAGGCTACCCTCTGCAACATGGATGCAACCGTTTTCCTGCGAAGATTTAAAAGGAGGCCCGTCACCGAGGGCCGCGCATCTGGGTTCGCCGGCGCCGGATTGCCGCATCCCTTTGATATTCTGTTTGCGGATCCTCCTTATCACGGCCCTCTCGCCCAGAGCTTCTTGCGGCACCTGGGCCAGAGTGATATCATCAATAAAAATAGCATCGTGGTTTTTGAACACTTTCATAAACAGGTCTTACCCGAGAGGACAGGCTGCCTGGGACTGGTGAAGCGTTACCGTTACGGTGATACCCTTCTTTCGCTTTATCAATATCAATCCACCTCTGACGAAGCCTCAGGTGGACCGGAGCCTAAATGAAAAAAATCGGGGTCTATCCGGGAACATTCGACCCGGTGACCTATGGGCACATTGATATTATCAAGCGCAGCCTAAAGATCTTTGACAAGGTCATCCTGGCCGTGGCCCCTAACCCCCAAAAGGCCCCATTGTTTAATATTGTGGAGCGGGTTTCGATGGTCCAGGAGGCCACACGGGGCTTAAAGAACCTGCAGATCGAGCAATTTGATGGGCTTCTGGTGGATTTTGCCAAACGCCAGGGCGGTATCGCAGTGATCCGGGGGCTAAGGGCTGTATCCGATTTCGAGTATGAGCTTCAGATTGCCCTCATGAATCGAAAATTGGATGCTGAGGTAGAAACGGTCTTTATGATGCCCAGCCAGGAATATATCTATCTCACCTCCAGTCTTGTCAAGGCAGTGGCCAGCTATGGAGGTGAGATCAAAGACTTTGTTCCGGACTTCGTTTTAAAAAAATTAAAAGAGAAACTTTGGAAAGGACATCCATGAAGCTTGCCGAGCGTGTTTCAAAGCTTCGGCCTTCGGCCACCCATCAGATGAGCGTAAAGGCAAAACAGCTACAGGCGCAGGGAATCGATGTGATCGATTTCGGTCTGGGTGAACCTGATTTTGAAACTCCCCGAGAGATCAAGAGGGCAGCGATTGCGGCCATTCGTCAGGGATTTACCAAATATACCTCGCCCTCCGGCACGGATGAATTAAAATTAGCGGTAGTCGAAAAGTTTAGGCGGGAGAATGGCCTGGAGTACGAAAAAGATCAAGTGGTGATCTCCTGCGGCGCAAAGCACAGCCTCTACACACTGGCCCAAGTCCTCTTCGACCCGGGTGATGAGGTGCTCATCCCTGCCCCGTACTGGGTTTCCTACCCGGACCAGGTCCTCCTCAATGGTGCAGTCCCAGTCATCATTCCCACAAGCGAGGCAAATGGGTTTCGATTGACCCTCGACATCCTGCGGGAATATATCACTCCCCACACTAAAGCCCTCATCCTCAATAGTCCCTGCAATCCTACGGGATCCGCCTACGAGAAGAAGTACCTGGAGGAGATTGCCCAGGGGGTCCTTGAACGCGACTTGCTGGTCATCTCCGATGAGATCTATGAAAGAATTGTCTATAACGGTTTTAAGCACGTGAGTTTTGCCTCCCTGGGCCGGGAAGTCAAGGAGAGGACCATCGTGGTCAATGGCGTATCCAAAACCTTCGCGATGACCGGGTGGAGGATCGGCTATGCCGCAGGCCCGAAACAGATTATCAGTGCCATGGCGAATCTTCAAAGCCAGAGCACGTCCAATCCCTGCTCGATCTCCCAAAAGGCCGCCGTGGCCGCCTTGAACCAGCCTTCCCAGGAAACGACCAAGATGCTGCGGGAGTTTGAAAAGCGCAGGGCCTATCTATTGAAACGGCTCGGGCGGATCAAGGAGGTTACCTGTGTTCCTCCTGTTGGGACATTCTACATCTTCCCCAAAATCTCGGCCTATTTTGGGAAAATCTGGAAGGATCGCCCTATCCGTCATTCCCTGGATCTGGCCGATTACCTTCTGGAAGAAGCAGGGGTTGCTGTGGTAGCGGGCGATGCCTTTGGGGCAGACCAGCACATTCGCCTGTCCTATGCCACACCCATGAAACGGATCCGCAAGGGGCTGGAACTGATAGAGGAGGCTTTAAGCAGATTACAGTAGGTGGGTTCAACATTAAGCCAGTAAACTAGAAGGAGAAGAGAAAACGAGATGCCAGTGTATGAGTATCACTGTCAGTCTTGCGGGAAGCGCCTTGAAAAGATACAAAAATTCTCTGATCCCCCGCTCACCCAATGTGAAGTATGTGGTGGACCCTTGATAAAGGTCCTATCTGCTCCCGCACTTATCTTTAAAGGCACCGGGTGGTATGTGACAGACTATGCGGGCAAAAAGCAGGAGAAGGAGAAATCCGCGGCTGGCGAAGATCAGTCTTCCAAAGAGAAGGCCAAGGACACCGGCACATCTCCTGCGCCCTCAACCACGACAAGCCCATCCCCCCAACCCAAAAAAGATACCCCCCAATGACTTCGATGACGTCTTTTTCCTGACCCAGCACTTGCTGTTACTTTAACATTTCTGCAGAAATCTGTCCTTCACGCAGGAGGGTGATTGGACTCGTGGTCACATCGACGACAGTGGAGGGCATCCCGCCAGGTGTTTTACCGGCGTCCAAAATTAATGCCACCTCATGGCCCAACGTTTCAAGCACCTCCTGCGCTGTTGTCGGGCTGGCGGCACCGGAACGATTAGCACTCGTTGCCGTGATCGGAACGGCAAGCGTTCTGAGCAGTAGAGTGGTCAGTGGATCTCCGGGAACACGGATTCCGATTTTACCGGTCCCGGCCGTAATGAGATCAGGCACCTTGTCTGAGGCCACAAAAACCAGTGTCAAAGGACCCGGCCAGAACCGAGACATCAAACGCCATGCCTCTGACGGGACGTCCTTCACCAAATCTGCCGCTTGACCAAAATTGCTGACCAGGACCAGTATCGGTTTCTTACGATCCCTTTGCTTAATCTCAAAGACCTTCTCAACCGCCCTTGGATTCAGGGCATCTGCACCCAAACCGTAAAAAGTGTCGGTGGGAAAAGCGATCACCTCACCTTTTTGGATCGACCTCGCTGCCCGCCGAAGAAGGCTTAAATCCGGGTTTTCTCGATCGATTTTTAAAACCTTTTCCATCCAGCAGCCTCGCCTTTTCCCTGATCTCTTTCGCTAAGCTTTTCTTGTAAGATACCAATTGCTCTGCCACTTTAGGGTATTTTCGGGCAAGGATCTGAGCTGCCAGAATGCCGGCATTCTTCGCACCCGCTTTGCCTATCGCCATGGTGGCTACAGGGACTCCACCCGGCATCTGAACAATCGATAAGAGAGCGTCCATCCCATGCAAGGCTGTGCTCTCGATGGGCACCCCGACGACAGGCAAGATAGTCTCCGCTGCAATCACCCCGGGAAGGTGGGCCGCACCCCCGGCCCCGGCGATAATCACTTCAATTCCCTTCCCCTCTGCCTGTTTAATGTATTCACGGGTACGCTCGGGAGAGCGATGGGCCGATGTCAGAACTAGCTCGTAAGGGATATCAAACTTTTCAAGGAGATCAGCCGCTTCTTCCATCACCGTGAGATCCGAATCGCTGGCAATGACAATGGCCACCAGAGGTCTCTCGGTCATCTATCTTCCTCCAATTTATCTTGGAACCTTAATCAATAAAAATGCATGACACTAAAAACCCAGGACATTGAGAAGGGGTCAGATGCAAGGCCACAGGAAGCGAGGCAACCGGAGCGTGTCAATTATATCGGGGGACCGCTCCGGCTAACAAACACCTAGGTCCTCACATGCCCCCCGTACCCCCGCACTCGCACCGGCAAAGCCGGATGCTCGCTCGAAGTACGTGAGGATTGCCGAGCGACCGAGAACGCAGCAGATGGCCCCTTATCAATGGATCAGGGCACGAGCCGCAATATCCTTACGGTACTGCATCCCCTCAAAATAGATCTTACCAATCGCCTTGTAAACTATATCGCGAGCACTTCGAAGGTCAGCCCCCAAAGCCGTCACCCCCAGCACACGCCCACCATGAGTCACGACTCGATCATTGCGCAGGGCAGTCCCTGCATGAAACAATAAGACATCCTTAAGTTTTTGAGCCAACTTCAGGCCCTTCACAGGAAACCCCTGGGGAGATTCTTCAGGATATCCTGATGAGGCCATCACCACACAGATCGCTGCCAAGGCCTTCAAGCGAATGGTCACCTGATCTAATCGCTCATCAATGACCGCTTCCAGAATATCCACTAAATCACTGTCCAGAAGAGGGAGAACTACCTGGGCCTCCGGATCTCCAAACCGACAGTTAAACTCCAAAACCCTTGGTCCCTCCTTGCAGATCATCAGCCCAAAATACAGCACCCCTTTGTAGGGGCACCCCTCCTCGGCTAGTCCATGGAGGGTGGGTTTCACGATGTGGCGCAGGACCTGCCCTTGAATCTCAGGCGTCACCACAGGTGCCGGGGCATACGCGCCCATCCCCCCAGTGTTGGCTCCTTGATCTCCATCACCGAGACGTTTATGATCCTGCGAGGCGGGCAATAGGCTCACCCCACGGCCATCCGTAAACGCCAGAATGGTCGCCTCCTCTCCGGTAAGAAAAGCCTCGATCACAATTTTCTCACCAGCGGACCCAAACACTCTTGAGTGCATCATCTGGTCAATCGACTCCTCAGCCTGCGCAAGAGTGTGAGCGATCATGACCCCCTTCCCTGCTGCCAAACCATCGGCCTTGATCACAAGTGGAAGCTCCTGCTGCCGGGCATAACCCAGGGCCTTCTCGATTGAGTCAAAGGAATGGGCCTTGGCGGTGGGAATGTGATAGGTCTTCATAAATTGCTTGGCGTAGATCTTACTGGACTCAATCATTGCTGCGGCCTTGGTTGGCCCGAAGATCCGAAGACCTGCCCTCTGAAATTCGTCCACCACTCCCAGGGCTAAAGGAAGCTCAGGGCCGACCACAGTAAGATCAATTTTGTGGGATTTTGAAAAATTGAGAAAACCGGTAAGGTTATCAGGCCTTATCTCGATACACTCGGCCAGATTGGCAATCCCGGCATTTCCCGGAGCACAATAGATCTCCTTGACCTTGGGGCTCTGGGATAATTTCCAAACCAGGGCATGTTCACGACCTCCTCCCCCGATGACCAAAACCTTCATAGACGTTATTCGATATTCGTTAAACGTTACTCGCTAAAGCATTATCCTCAGCTAATATTTGAACTATGTGGGCTCTTACGATTAACAAATCACGTTTAACGAGTGACGATCCTTCTAGTGACGGAAATGCCTCATTTCGGTAAACACCATCGCCAGGCTATGTTCATCCGCTGCCGCGATGACCTCCTCATCCCGAATCGATCCGCCCGGCTGAATGACCGCCGTGGCCCCCTCCCGGGCCGCAGCATCGATCCCATCCCTAAATGGGAAGAAGGCGTCGGAAGCAATCACACTACCTTGGAGAGGAAGCACGGCCTTCATCGCCCCAAGCTTGACGGAATCCACTCGGCTCATCTGGCCTGCCCCGATCCCGAGGGTTTGATTTGCCCTAGCATAGACAATCGCATTGGACTTGACATGTTTTGCCACCTTCCACGCAAAGGCCATGGCCTCATACTCTTCAGGGCTTGGCCTGCGTTTGGTCACCACTCTCAATCGACGGATATCCTCGATTCGGCCCAGGTCCCGTTCTTGTAACAATAGCCCCCCGGTCACCCTTTTAAAATCCATGGGTTCCAAGTCTCCATGGATCGGCCCTTCCAGATCCAATAGGCGCAAAGCTTTCTTCCGGGAAAAGTGTTCCAGGGCCTCCGGATCAAAACCCGGTGCAATCACCACCTCCATAAAGGTGGAACAAATCTCCTGGGCTGTTTCCCCATCGACGCGCCAGTTGAATGCTACCACCCCTCCAAAGGCCGAAACAGGATCGGTCTCTCTGGCCTTTCGGTAGGCATCGATCAGTACTTCATCCAATGCTACCCCGCAGGGGTTATTGTGCTTCACAATAATCGCGGTCGGTTCCTTAAACTCCTTGGCCAATTCCAGGGCAGCATGGGCATCCAAAAAGTTATTAAAGGACATCTCCTTTCCCTGGATCTGGCGTGCCTTAGCTACCGAGGGCTCTCTGGAACCAAGATCACGATAGAAGGCTGCGAGCTGGTGAGGATTCTCACCATAACGAAGGTTCTGAACCTTCTCATAGCACAAATGCAGGAACTGGGGGAAACGGGCAGCCGTCGCTCCGCCTGAGGCGGACTGGTCCATCTTCTCAAAGTATTGGGAGATCAGGCTATCGTAATGGGCGGTATGGAAAAAGACTTTTCGTGCCAGTTCCAGTCTCAGCTTTTCGGAAACAGACCCCTGATGGGCCTGAAGCTCCTCCAGAACCTTCTGGTAATCCACCGGGTCAACAAGTACCGTGACATGTTTAAAGTTCTTGGCAGCGGATCGAAGCAGGGCTGGCCCGCCGATATCGATCTGCTCAATAGCTTCCTCAAATGTGCAATCGGGTCGTGCAATGGTCTGCTCGAAAGGGTAAAGGTTGACCACCACCAGATCAATCGGCTCGATGGCATGAGCCGTCAACTGTTGCATATGTTGGTGAATGTCTCGGCGGGCCAAAAGGCCTCCATGGATCTTTGGGTGCAGCGTCTTGACCCGGCCATCCAGGATCTCTGGGAACCCAGTCACTTCAGAGACCTCGCGATGCTTGATCCCCTGCTCCATAAGAATCTTGGCTGTCCCTCCTGTGGACAGGATTTCATACCCTAGCTCGGTCAGATGTCTTGCAAACTCCACCACCCCTTCTTTGTTAGAAACGCTGATCAATGCCCTCTTAACCTTCTGCACTGCAGATCCTCAGACTAATTTCTTAAGCCACTTTCTGGAAAAATTTCGGATGCGGATAGCCGGGCCCTGTAAGAAAAGCCCACGCTCCAGTTTATCACGCTCCTCATCCGAAAGCAGCTCTGGGGCGAGATGTTTTTTAAGTTTGGCGATCCCTAATAAATCATCCTGGTGAAAGAGATCATAAAGCCATTTTTTAAATATGTTCCACCGACTCCCGCGCTCAAAGGCGGTGCAGAAATCCACCAGAAACGGTTCACCCCGGTCAGATACGATAATGTTGGCGGTATGGCGTAAATCACAAAGGACAATTCCCCGTTGATGGATGCGATCCACCACGCTCTGAAGCCTGTCGAAAAACTCGGGCCCCACCAAGCCTGGTTTGACCTGAGAGGCAGCCTGTCCGGGGATGTATTCGACTACTAGGGCGTACCGGTCCAGGCGCCCGAAGAAGCGAGGAATACCCGGAAGACCTTGTAATTTCTGATAGATCGCCCTTTCGCGCCAGGTTGAAACCCTCCCTACGAACATTCGGGTGAGCCAGGGCCTTTTTGAGTAATCCTTGACCAACCCCAAATTGCCATTTAGCTTGACCAATAGAAGATCGGCCTGCCATGGCTTCCCGCGTCGTACGTATCGCACCGTTTGGTTTTCGAGATTCGACCGGCTCAGTCCTGACAGCAAATCGTGGAAAGAATGGCTTATGGTCATCATACCCCCCTCAAGGTCCAGTACGTGAACACGCATAGCGAGCGCACTCCCCGCATATAAGGCGGGGTTAGCGAGCGCATACGAATTAGCTTTTCTCAGCTCGGGTCCCTGCCTGCCGGCAGGCCGGGAAGAACCCCCGACTTTTTAGGCGGGGTTCTTCAATATTTCCTTGCAGGATCGTTTAAGAGAGAACCTGATGGAGACCTGCATACCTTATGGGATCAAACCCTTCAGGCTAAGCGCGGCAATACCCACTAAGACCACAAGTAATGTTTCATGCTCACTGTTCGTTAGAAATAAATGGATGTTCCACCGGCCCCTTCCCCGATGCTCGTAGGGAGTCCAGCGCGGCCAATAGTCCGGCACGCTGGCCTCATAGTCCATCCAGGCTTGACCAAATCGCTGCGCGAGTCGATCCGCCTCTTTCCTTTTCTTGTATGGGGCATAGTAAAATATAAATACCCCTGCGCCTACGACCATCAACAAGAATTGATTGGCCATCACACAAAACCCCACCATGAGAAGAAAAGTCCCGAGATAGAGTGGATTCTTCACATAGGCATAAGGTCCCGTCGTGGTGACATCCTGATTTTTTTGCAGGTGGCCTGTCGCCCACATTCTCAGCCCTTCCCCCGACACCACCAGCAACAAACCCAGGGTAAAAAAGTCCATCCGAGGTCTTGCCGTAACCAGCAAGAACACAGCCAACAGGTACACCGGTAGAGTTTTAATTGTTACTTTCTTAAGTTTTTGAGCCAGTCCCAGCAACATCCCCTCTACCTGGTGGATATGACAGAACGTGTAAGCAGTATAACAAAAGAAAAGAAAAATTCAAGCCAAAATTTCCTTAATTCGCAGGGGCAATCCCGCAACCTCGAATTCCTGGAGCGTTGAGGAAGGGTCAGGGAAATTCCCTTGACCTTTTGGGCCAAGCTATATACAATTTTCACCATATCCCTGATCCGTTGATAAGGGGCCACTGCTGCGCCGTGCCTGCCGGCAGGCAGGTTGTCGCTGCAGACCCGCATCCTCACGTACTATCCAGTACGCTGTGGTGCGGTTCCTTGCTCCGCCTTACATCTGACCCCTTCTCAGCGTCCAGGTTTTCATTGCCCTGCGTTTTTGCCTATGATTATGGCCATATATCTAGGACTTTATATCAATGAGTGACTTTGTCCATCTCCATGTCCATAGTCAATATAGCTTGTTGGATGGGGCCAACCGTATTGACCTCCTCTTGGAACAGGCAAAGCAGTACCAAATGTCCTCCTTGGCCATTACAGACCATGGCAATCTCTTCGGCGCCATCGAGTTTTACCAGAAGGCTAAGAAGGCAGGAATCAAACCTATCATCGGATGCGAGGCCTATCTAGCCCCCAAAAGCCGCTTTGACCGGCAGTCCCAGGCCCAGCAAGATGATGCCTACCCCGATGAGGCCCAGGGAAGTGCAATCCCTTATTACCACCTCATTTTATTGGCCGCTAATGAGCAGGGCTATAAAAATCTAATTAAACTCACAAGCCAGGCCCATCTTGAGGGATTTTACTACAAACCCAGGATCGACAAGGAGATACTGGCCAAACACAGCCAAGGCCTCATCGCCACGACTGGATGTCTGCGAGGGGAGGTCCCGTATCTGCTGAATCTGGGCAGAACGGATGAGGCCATGAGAGCAGCCCTCCAGTATCAGGAGATCTTTGGGAAGGAGAACTTCTTTATAGAGCTCCAGGAAAATGGTCTTGAAAAGCAGCAGCGGATCAATCGAGAGCTCATTAAATTAGGACATCACCTCGGCATTCCTCCGGTCGCCACCAATGACTGCCATTACCTGCACAAGGCCGATGCGAAGGCCCATGACATCCTGCTCTGCCTACAGACAGGAAAGACCATCAGCGATCCACACCGGATGCGTTTCAACACGCAGGAGTTGTATTTTAAATCAGGTGAGGA
>DATECO010000155.1:0-2551 GCA_035286865.1 Nitrospiria bacterium
ATCGGTGCAGCAGAATCTTACAACGAGGTGATAGAATGTGGCTCTGGAGGCTGCCAGTACGGTGCAGGTGATTATACCTTCCATTGCCATATCCCGCAACACTACGTGACCGGTATGTGGGGTTTCTGGCGGGTCTACAACACACTTCAGGCGGCGGGTTCACAGGATGACCTCATGCCTGCATTGGCCGAGCTGCCAGACAGAAAAGGGAAGATGAAGCCACCAGTAGATTCATCGAAGCTGGTCGGAACGATGGTTGATTGGTTTGCCGGAAAGAAGTTTAAGATCACTGCCGACAAGACCGACTGGAAGGCTTCACCGCAGATGGTTTCCATCAAGGACTGGATTGAAATGCAGCTTCCTGTCCAAGGAAAGCCGGGTGGGCAGGAAAATGAACATAAGCAAATAGTTTCTTATGATGCCTCTGTACATGACTGGAAATGGGATGGGAACGTTGCTTTGAACGAGCCAGAGACCCAGCAGGTGTGGGCCAATTATAAGTCACCATCTCCTGGAAAACGTTTGCCTGTCAGATTTGATCCAGCAACAGGAAAGCCATCCATTCCGTGGCTCAGGCCCCATCTCGGAAAGCGTCCGCCCTTTTCACCTGACCACAACCCATCTCCCTTCTTCGAACCGATCCGGCTGACCAAGGATGGCAAACGCTCAACCGAGCCTGCACAGCCAGGCGAGAACGGGCCATGGAGCCTCTGTCCCTCGAATGCGCCTCGGAAGTTTTATACAGTGAATGCGATCACCCTTCCGATTCCTCTAAAGAAGGCGACAGCCAAAACGCCTGCCATCGTGGATCCGGATGGAATGATTTTTGTCCTTGAAGAGGAAGAGGCGGCCATTCGTGCCAATGATCATTTGAAGGTCCCGCTGGCCATACGGGCCAATGTCTACGACTGCGTGGACGTGGTCTTTAAGAGTAAACTCAAGGATGACAAGCGGGTGGCAAACTCCAGCAAGGTTAACATGCACCCGCACTTCTTCCAGTTTGATATTACCGCAACGGATGGGGTGATCATCGGATTTAACTACGAGCAGTCTGTCCGGCCTTTCACTCTATTGAAGCCAGGCGACCGAGAGGATACCCACCATGGATACCCCATTCCCCAGAATACGACCCTGACGAAAGCAGCTAAGGCCGGTGATATGTCGATCCAAATTGCCTCGGCGATTCGACCTATTGAAGTAAACGGGGACAAATTTGATACACCTATGTTCCATCCAGGATCTGTAATCGGGATTGGCTTGGATGGAGTCGGGGAATTTGAAGCCAGGAGAATTAAGGAAATCAAGGGAAATGAGGTAATCTTTACCGAACCGCTTGTCAATGAGCACAAGACCGGGGCGATTGTGAGTACAGAGTTTGTGCGCTATCGTTGGTACCCGGATGTAGATCTGGGGATCGTTTTCTGGCATGACCACGTCTTTGGTCTGGATAGCTGGGGGCATGGACTCTTCGGTTCAACCATTGTGGAGCCTCCCCGTTCGACCTATCATGACCCCGTGACGGGCAAGGAGGTCCGCAGTGGTCTGGTGGTGGATATCCACACCACCGATCCGGTTTCGGCAAAAGTCAAGGGAAGCTTCAGGGAGGTCGTAAATTACATCATTGACTCCAATCCCCGAACGGCTGAGCTGATCACGGCCGACAATCCAAAGGCCGGAAGTCCTTCGGTGGACGCGACCCCATCAGCGAAGTATCTACCCAAAATGAATAAATCGCCCATGACTTTCTTAAATGGAGGTGAAGCCACCACAGGGGGTGGGTTCGCATTGAAGGTTGAGCCGCTTTCGGTCCGTCTCGCCAATAATTCGGACCCTTCGGTTTTGTTCTCCAGCAAGGTCCACGGAGATCCAGAGACACCCATGGTGCGTGCCTATTTAAGCGATCCGATCGTATTCCGAACCCTGCAACCTTCTGCCAACGAGGCCCATAGCTGGCATGTCAGCGGCCACTGGTTCCCACTAGATCGCTATAATGACAATGCACTTCCGAGAAATACGCTTCAGATTGCCATTGCAGAGAGGATCGATGTTGTGATTCCGGCTGCTGGTGGTCCCCAGAAAATGGCTGGAGATTACCTCTACTATTCTGGCCGGGCGTCCCATTTTACCGGTGGAGCCTGGGGAATTATCCGTGTTCTAGATAAACCGGACAAGACCCTGCAACCCCTACCATCGAGGGAAGAGATTCCATCCTCGGCTAAGGAGGTCTGCCCAGCCCATGCGCCGGTGAAGACATTTAACGTCTCGGCGATTGATTATGCGATGAGATTTAATAAAGGTGCACCCCAAGTCATGGAGGTGGATCTCGGTCGAAACTTGGTTTTGGGAAATGAGAAAGGGAAGGTCTATGTTCTGGATGACGAGGTGACGAAGGTAAAAGGTGGAATGCTTCAACCTCACCCATTGACTCTGCGGGCCAATGTGGGCGATTGTATCAAGGTTAAGCTTACAAACAGGATGGCCAAGGAGCGAGCAGGGCTGCACGCAGATATGCTTGCCTTTGATCCCAAGGACTCTATGGGGGTCAATGTGG
>DATECO010000156.1:0-3448 GCA_035286865.1 Nitrospiria bacterium
ACAAGGCCGATGCAAAGGCCCATGATATCCTGCTCTGCCTACAGACAGGAAAAACCATCAACGATCCGCACCGGATGCGTTTCAACACCCAGGAGCTGTATTTTAAATCAGGTGAGGAGATGGGCCGGCTGTTTGGTGAGCTCCCCCAGGCCCTTGCGAACACCCTGCTGATTGCCGAACGCTGCGATCTGCGCCTATCCTTTGATCAATTCCACCTCCCGCATTATGAGGTCCCGGCCGGAACTACTCGAGAAGCATATCTTGAAGAACTAGCCCGCAAGGGTCTTGCCATGCATCTTCAGAAACACCCTCGAACCGCCGGTCAGAGGGCCGCCTATGAACAGCGACTGGGTGAAGAACTCAAGATCATCAATTCCATGGGCTATGCGGGTTACTTCCTGGTCGTCTGGGACATAGTCAATTATGCGAGGGCCAAAAGCATTCCGGTGGGACCCGGACGGGGATCTGTCGCCGGGAGCCTGGTGGCCTATTGTCTCAGGATTACCGATATCGATCCCCTATCCTACGGCCTGATCTTCGAGCGATTTCTGAACCCGGAGCGGATCACGCTGCCGGACATCGATATCGATTTTTGCATGGATCGCCGCGGCGAGGTAATCGAGTATGTCAACCAGAAATATGGGAAAGACCATGTCGCTCAGATCATTACTTTTGGGACCATGGCCGCCAAGGCGGTCGTCCGTGATGTGGGCCGTGTGATGGAAATCCCCTATGCCGAGGTGGATCGGGTTGCTAAGCTGATCCCCAATGTCCTGAATATTACCCTGGAAGAGGCCCTGAATGCAGAACCCCGTCTCAAGGAGCTGACTCAGGAAAATCCCAAGATCGATGAACTTTTAAATCTGGCCAGATCGCTGGAGGGCCTGGCCCGCCATGCCTCGACCCATGCAGCAGGGGTAGTGATTTCCGAAGAACCTCTCACCGAGCATGTCCCCCTTTACCGCGGGGCCAACGGAGAAATCGTCACTCAATATGCCAAGGATGCGATTGAAAAGATCGGCCTAGTCAAGTTTGATTTCCTGGGGCTCCGAAACCTTACCGTGATTGATAGTGCGCTCAAACTCATCGCGCAGAAAAACCCTGACCATCCTCCCCTCACCCCTTCCGAGTTCCCGATCGATGATGCTGCCCCCTATGAACTATTCTCCTCCGGTCAGACGATCGGCGTATTTCAGCTCGAAAGTCCGGGGATGCGGGATCTTTTAATCCGACTGCGGCCGGAGCGATTTGAGGATCTGATCGCCATCCTGGCCCTGTACCGGCCCGGTCCCATCGGCAGCGGGATGGTGGATGAGTTCATTAAGCGAAAACGGGGGATGATCCCGATTAAGTATGAGGTTCCTCTTCTGGAGGATATTCTTCGGGAGACTTACGGGGTGATCGTGTACCAGGAGCAGGTGATGAAGATCGCTAACGTCCTGGCCGGGTTTAGCTTGCAGGAGGCCGATCTTTTGCGCCGGGCGATGGGTAAAAAATTGCCCGAGGAGATGGAAAAGAAGAAGGGGCTGTTTATTCAGGGGGCCAAGAAGAACGGGATTTCGCTCAAGAAAGCCGAAAAGATCTTCGACCAGATGGCCTATTTTGCGGGTTATGGCTTCAATAAATCACACAGTGCCGCTTATGCCATGATTACCTATCAGACGGCCTATCTGAAAGCCCACTCTCCACTGGAGTTCATGGCCGCCCTACTCACGAGTGAGATGGGCAATGAAGATAAGATTGTGAGGTATATTGGCGAGTGTCGGTCTATGGGAATTAAGGTCCTGCCACCGGACGTCAATGAATGCGATATGAACTTCACGAGGGTCCAAGAGGGCATCCGGTTTGGCCTGGCCGCCGTGAAAAATGTCGGGGAAGCGGCGATGGAGGCAATCGTGGCCGCCAGGCAACAGAAGGGCCGCTTTACCTCACTTTTTGACTTCTGCGCCAAGGTCGATCTGCGAAAGGTCAACCGACGGGTCTTCGAGGGTCTGATCAAGAGCGGCGCCTTCGACTCCCTCGGAAGCAAACGGTCCCAGCTCATGAATCAGTTGGAGAGGACCATGGAGGAAGCCAGTATCCACCAAGAGGAACTGTCCCGAGGACAGACCACGCTGTTTGAACCTGCATCAAGCCTGAATCTCCCCATTTCCATAAGGTCTCAATCCGCCTCGGGCGGAGCCAATCCACCGGGAGAAATGGCCGAGTGGGAGGAGGCACTCCTCCTAAAATACGAGAAGGAGACCTTAGGATTCTATATTACCAGTCATCCCTTGACCCGATATCAAACCCAGCTTAAAAAGATGAACACCACCAGCACCGAGGCGCTCGCCGATCTGCAGGATGGTCAGGAGGTGAAGTGTTGCGGGGTGATCTCCGGAAAAAAGTTGGCCACCACCAAGAAAGGCGAGAAGATGGCCTATCTGAAGCTTGAAGACCTTGCCGGCTCTGTGGAGGTCATCCTCTTCCCCGACCTTTACGCGACCGCAGCTTCCCGTTTGGTCTCCGCCCTAGGTGGAGATGAACCTCTCCTGATCCATGGAATACTGGATCGGGGGGAAAAGGGGATCAAAATAAAGGCCACCCGTGTGGAATCGATATCCCCGGAGGGGAAACCCTCCGTCACGGGACTGACCATTGATTTACCAGCAATCCATCAGAAACCAGAGGATTTTATCCAGCTCAAAGAGATCCTTCTCAGGAACAAGGGGTCTTGTCGGGTTCATTTGAGATTCACCCTATCGGAGGATGAGCCGGAGAGTGCCTCCAGGACCGAGTTGCGGTCTTCGTCCGCCTCAGGCGGATCGGATGCCTCCACCCAGCGGCCTGTCATGGGTCAAGCCGAATGCCAGGGCACTACCGTGATCTCCCTGGACAAACCCCTGTGGGTAAACGCGACTGAGGCCCTCATCGCTGAGCTTGAAGAGGCCTACGGCAAAGGGACAGTCGCATTACAGTACGGGGAAAGGCATTGAAAGACTACCTTGATTTTGAGAGACCCCTGCTGGAGCTGGAAGAAAAAATAAATCGACTTAGGGATATCTCCAAACACCAGCCCAGGACCCTGGACGAGATTAAACGTCTTCAGAAAAAGGCCTATCAGCTCCAGGAGGAGATCTACTCAAAGCTCACCGCATGGCAAAAGACCCAGATTGCCCGACACCCCAGCCGTCCTAACACCCTTGACTTTATCAACCTCTTAATCACTGACTTTATTGAACTTCATGGAGACCGCTCTTTCGGTGAGGATTCCGCAATTGTGGGTGGGATGGGCAAATTCGGTGAACGCTCTGTGGTGGTCATCGGACACCAGAAGGGCAAGAATGTACGTGAGCGGGTCAAAAGAAATTTCGGCATGCCGCAACCCGAGGGTTACCGCAAGGCCAACCGGTTGATGAGACTGTCCGAGAAATTCAGGAAACCCCTGATCACCTTTGTAGACACCCCG
>DATECO010000157.1:0-4470 GCA_035286865.1 Nitrospiria bacterium
TATGCCGATTTCCGATTCGCCCCGATGGATCCTTAGGACCCTTCGAGCAAACGCTGCGGGGGATCGCACTGGAGGCCGTCAGTCGAGATTCCTTTGGGACCCTGTATGCCGGTGCTGACAAAGGGCAGATCTATCGCAGCGAAAACGGCGGTCAGAAATGGCAGGAGGTTTTTAAGGGCTTTCCAAAAACCCGCGGACTTTGGTCCTTGGTGGCCCACCCAATTCGGCCAAGGGAGATCTATGCAGGGCTGGAACCAGTCTCCCTCTGGATCAGCCGGGATGGGGGAGATCACTGGGAAGAGCTTATCGCGCTGCGGGACCATCCGGCCGCCAAGAAGTGGCATTTCTATGATCCGATGAAGCCCCATATTCGCGCCATTGCTTTTGATCGTCAGGGGGAACGGGTGTGCGTTGGAATCGAGGTGGGTGGGATACTTACCAGCCGGGATGGTGGGGAAACCTTTGAAGACAGAAGTCATGGAGTGGACGAGGATGTTCATGCCCTGCAGGTCGCGCCGGACAATCCAGATCACCTCTTTGCCATGACCGGCGGAGGCCTGTTCCGAAGCCGGGATGGGGGTCACCGTTGGAAGAAGCTGACCAACGGCCTTGATCGGTGGTACATGGTCCCACTGGCCTTTGTAGCAAATAATCCTAAGGCCCTCTGTGTGGGTGCCGGAAACACACCGCCACCTGCCTGGCGTACCCGCGGGGCCGATGCCGCAATCTACTGGAGTGAGGATGGCGGAGATCGCTGGAGCGTGGCTGAGGGGCCTTTTCCGCTTCGGGGTATGCCCTCCTCGATCATAGCCGATCCCGAAAATCCCAATCATCTATTTGTGGGAACAAGCGATGGCGTGCTCCTCAGATCAACAGACGGGGGAAAGAGCTGGAGTGTGGCTGCCGAGAGACTCCCCCGGATCGAGGAAATGGTGATCAGCTACCAATAGAACCTATAAGACCCAAGCCTAAGGTTCGCTCCAAATCGAAACGAATATCAGACAATCCTCACCGGGCATTCAGCCAGTTGGAAAAGCTCTCTTGCTGGCGCACCTTGAACCGGATACCGATTTCGATAAACTCCAAGGTCTGGGCCAGGGCCCGCTCAGCAGAGACCACCCTGTTGGCCGGCTTTTTGAAGAAGGCTTCCACCTCCTCCCGCCACTCGGGCTGCCATAAGAATCGGGTCCCCTGGATTATTCTCTGGGCGCCAACACTCCCCCCCTTATCCCGAAGGGCCGGCCAGTGGGCCTTGACGAAACGCCATGCCTCCCCTTGCACCGTAGGATGGGCCAGGAGATATCGCACTGGTTTCCAGACATCTTGAGCGCGAACCGCCTCCGACAAGGAAAACTCCAGCAGTCTTCGGGCAAGTTCGGGTTTCTTAAAATCAGCCAGTGCCATCAGGTATCGGTCACGATCTTCTGGGGTGGGGGCCGATTTAAATCTCTGGAGATAGCGATCAAACAGAACCCCGAGGTCCGTCCGCGCACAGAGCCGGATGAGAGGTGTTGCCAGCGTGGGGTCCAGTGAAGAGGGCCTCACCCAATAGAGCGTTAGGCGTCGTGGCATCTCCGGGAGAATATCTTCATCCTCAGCCAGTGCCCCCAAGGCCCAGAGGGCGGCCGCGCGGGTCAGGCGTCTCTCATCATCTTCCCCAGGTTTGGGATCCCACCCCAGTCCTTTCCAGAGAGGATCAAAGAGTTCCTTCACAAGCGTCACAAATCGGGGCTGGTCCGATGGAAGGACCATCTGATCCGAAAGGGTTTCAAGACAGGCTGCCATTGCCTCAACCACCACCCGCGTCTGATCCTCCTTAAAGTGGCAAAGCGCCTCCATGAAATCGGCAATCGGAAGATCGCCACTCAATGCTAGGGCCCATAGGTGGTTTAAAAACCCGAGCTTTTCTGCCGGCTCTAATGCATGGGTGGCGATCTGTTGGAGGGCGTTTCGGAGTAGAGGATCATAACCGGCCCGTAAGAAGCCTTGCTCCTTGGCGTTTAAGTAAACCCAATCGATCTTCCCATAGCCTTGAAGGCTCAAGTGGGTGGATCGATCCTTTAAGATTAACCGATGGAGATGGGTCTCGCCTGAAATTCCATATTTGAGGGTGAATGGGATCGACCAGAGGGTCGGCGCCAGCTCGGGGCTGGGAGCATTCGCACGGAATCGCCGTTGCTCCAGGGTGATCTCCCTAAAATCGGGATCCGAAGTGCTCACCGTTACCAACGGGCATCCCGGCTGCGTAAACCAATCCTGGGCCAGGATCAGGACCGGCTGGCTGGAGGCCGCCTCCAGCTCTGCCCAGAGGTTTTCTTGCGTGGCGTTTTGGAATTGATATTTCTTGATGTAGTAGCGGATGCCTTCACGGAAGGGGATCTCACCCAGAAATTGCTCAATCATCCGGAGGCAGGCGGCCCCTTTTTCGTAGCTGAGGGGATCGAACATCTCCTCAATCTGTGCGGCGCTCGTCGCCTCGGCGCGGATCGGGCGGGTGCTCTCCAGTGCATCGATGGAGAGCGGGATCTCTTTTTCCTGTTGGAACTCAACCCAGGAATTCCACTCAGGCCGCCACTGATCCACAATCTTGCAGGCCAGCCAGGTCGCGAACGACTCATTCAGCCAGAGATCTTCCCACCACACCATCGTGACGAGATTGCCGAACCACTGATGAACAATTTCGTGGGTGATGACATTGGCAACAATCCGTTGAGTGGCAGTGGAGGAGAGCGCCTCATCCAGCAGAAGTCGGGAGTCGCGAAAGAAGATCGCCCCCCAGTTTTCCATCGCCCCCATCGCAAAATCGGGGACACTGATCAGATCCAGCTTCGGGTAGGGATAGGGAAGATCAAAATAATCATTCAGGAGAGGAAGGACCGCCGAGGTCACCTTGAGGGCGAATTCGCCCAGGTGGAGCTGGCCGGGCAGAGCCCAGATCGCCACACGAGTCCGGCCGACCTGGATCTCCTTTGACTCCAGTCGGGCAACAGCAAGGGCCAGGAGATACGTCGACATCACGGGTGTTTCATCGAATGTGATGGTCTTCGTCTCCCCTTCTCTTTTTTCTTCAGTGGCTGGCATGTTTGAAAGGGCCGTCAGATGAAAGGGAATCGTGACGATCAGGCGAAAACGGGCCTTCATTGCGGGCTCGTCAAAACAGGGAAACATCCGCCTCGCGCCCGTCGGCTCAAACTGGGTGAAGGCATAGACCTCTCCGCCCGCGTGGACCTCATATAAGCCGCGCAACTGCCGATTCAGCCTGCCGGAGAAATGGAGGGTGAGGCGTGCCAGTCCAATTGGGATATTCTGCCCAAAGCTCAGCATGATGCTCTCGGAAGAGGGGTCAGATACGAGATGGGCCGATACGGATTGTTCATCCCTCTTCATCTCCACGTGTTCGATCTCTAGCTCGAGGGCATGAAGGGTGATCGTGTTAACCGCTTTGAGGATTTCGACTTCGATCGTCACCTCACCCCAAAAGCGTCTCTCTTCAGGCTCAATGTTTAATCTGATCAGATAAAGATTGGGGCGGATCGTGTCTGGTAGACGTCCCGATACAAGTTCATTCATCACATAGAATCCTTTCCTTGATGTGGTTTGTCAGATCATTCGCATGTGGTAACCCATGCAGGCTCACGGGAATACTTCAAGATAGCTTTCTTTTTATCCCTCTGTCAATACCATGTTGCCCTGAACGTCATTAAAAAACAAATCGCCCCTTTAATTTCTTGAGAAATTTTACCCGCTTAAGTATACTCCATTGTGAGTCTTGAGCGAGATCTCCGAAGTTATGACCGCCAAACACTCTTCACCTTACGAATGGCTCCCCGCAGGGATCGAGGTCCTTCGCTGGCCGCATACCCATCCATTGCCTGAGGCCGAGGTCCTGGGATTTTTCGAAGCACGCGGCCTCCACCCCACCCGGTGGTCAAACGCCCCTGGTGATGTCTACGGGGTCCATAGCCATCCCTATCAAAAGACGCTTTTTTGCCTCCAAGGCAGCATTACTTTTTCCCTGCCCGATCATTCTCGTGATGTGGGACTTCGTCCGGGCGATCGATTGATCATACCACCGGGAGTCCGACATTCTGCCGTCGTAGGGCCGGACGGTGTCACCTGCATCGAGGCCGGCGAATCATAGAAGTCATTTCCCTGTGGATGATTAGTCTCCGATTTGATCCTGTCATCACCCTTTCTCTGCCAGCTGCCTCGGATCTAACTGCCATTTGCGGCTGATCTCCTTAATATTCTTGAGATTTTCTAACCTTTATACTATACTGGTCACTACGTATTGAAGCTTCTGGAGGTCATGAAAAAAAGGAAACATAAAGGCAGGAATACCTTATGACAGATCATTCGCCATCTCGTGCTAAGAATTTATTAGACGAGCAGTAGGAATTATGGCTCGCTGGAAAAAGAACCAGAACAAGAAGATTGGCAATGGGGCCAACCTCGGTTTTGAGGAGAAAC
>DATECO010000158.1:0-2682 GCA_035286865.1 Nitrospiria bacterium
TATGTGCTATCCTCTGTGAACCCGGGAGCGATCAAGTTTATGACCTATACCATCATTCTTCCCTTGATCCTCTTACAAGCCGCGGGAGTCCGCAGGCATATCCATTCTGAGCGTGCTGTGTGCATACCTTTTGGGGCCGGGGTCGGAATTCTGTATTCTGTCACCACTATTTCAGGGCCGCCACTGGCCTTGATGTTTAACAACCAAGGCTATACCAAACGGGATTTCAGGGCCGCCTTGGGTTTTATCAGAGTCGCTGAATCAACGCTTACCGCTACAGCGTACTACTTCCTGGGGCTCTATACCCCGACATCCACACAGCTCCTCTATTTCATCGTACCCAGTGTCTTGATTGGAATTCCGGCAGGGGCGTTCCTCATCCGCCATTTGGACGCTGAAACATTTAGAAGAGTATGCATGAGTTTTGATGCGTGGATCGTAGCCTTCGGATTATCTCGCGTTCTCATTGAACTGGGCCTCTTGGTCAGTCCGATGGCCTACAGTGTACTCCTGGCGACTCTGCTGATAGACTCCTACTTGCTTTACCAGTATTTCGGCAAACGGAGAACGAACTTGATCACAACCCATGCACGGGGGGGCTCACAGACCCTGACAACTGATAAAGACGGGGGCTCAGAATTATATATCCCGGCAATACCTTCATTTACAGGGGCCCGTACCGCTAAGGCTCAAACCAGATCCTCGGATGGCCCCAAGCCCCACCCTGCACTGGCCAAGCCAGAGATCGGGTATCCTAAAAACATGAAAGGAGACTGACTTGAGTCTGAAACAAGAGCAGGACAACACCGCCTTCACTCTATCTGAACAAGAGGCCAAAGACCTGAGCAAGCAATATGAGACCTTTACCCCCCAGGATCTCCTCTGCTGGGCCTCAGAAAGGTTTCATCCGCGGATCACCCTGGCCTGTAGTTTCGGGTTAGAAGATGTAGCGCTGATCCATATGATCACTCAGCTCCAGAAAAAACCACGGGTCTTTTGCCTGGACACGGGACGGCTCCACCAAGAGACCTATGAGGTCATGGAACAGATTCGCTTAAAGTACGACATTGAGATCGAGATCTATTTCCCAAACCACGAAGCAGTGGAGAAGATGGTCCGGGCCAAAGGGATCAACCTGTTCTACTACAGTATCGAGAACCGTCATGAATGCTGTGGTGTGCGCAAGGTGGAGCCTCTGGGTCGCGCCCTTTCGGGGATGAAGGCCTGGATTACCGGCCTTCGAAGGGCACAGTCCATGACTCGGACAAACATGTCTCTTTTAGAGATTGATGCGGCCCATGGCAGGATCGCCAAGATCAATCCCCTGATCGACTGGACCGACCAACAGGTTTTGGACTACGTCAGAAAGAATCATATCCCTTACAATAGGCTCCATGATCAGGGTTTCCCGAGCATCGGCTGTGCCCCGTGTACACGGGCCATCAAGCCGGGGGAGGATATTCGGGCCGGTCGCTGGTGGTGGGAAAACCCTGAGAACAAGGAGTGTGGTTTGCATGAGAGCAGTGACAGACAGCGTCCGATCAGCAACAAGTTGTGAACTTTTAAATCCAATCAAGGCCCTATAAAGTTAAATGTTTTAGGAGCAGGCGTACTCGGTCCTGATTTTAAGAGGAGCAATCAAATGGAAACCGAGAAGATCATTAAAGAACAAGTGGCCTCTTCGGGGATCCCCGTAGAGATCCATGATGAGATTGCGAACTTCGAGGCTGAGGTAAAAAGGTTTCTCCGCCAGGAGATTCACCCGGAGGTGTTCAGGCGGTTTCGGCTCCAGCACGGGGTCTATGGTCAATGTCAAGAAGGCGTTCAGATGGTGAGAGTTAAAATCCCCTTCGGGGGAATTAACCCCCAACAGCTACGCTGCATTGCCGACCTCTCGGATGAGTATTCGCGGGGCATTCCCCATCTGACCACGCGCCAGAATTTCCAACTTCACTTTGTGAAGCTGGAACGGGTGGCTGAAATGATGCGAAAGCTGGTTGCAGTGGGCTTGACCACCCGGGAGGCCTGTGGCAATACCGTCAGAAATGTGACCGCCAGTCCTCATTCCGGGGTCTGCCCCTATGAGGTCTTTGATGTGACCCCCTATGCCATGGCCACTTATAGGCTTTTCATCAGGAACCCCGTTTGTGAAAACCTCCCCAGAAAGTTTAAGATTGCATTCTCGGACTGTCCGAGAGATGCAGGGCTGACCCCCATCCACGACATTGGACTTACGGCCATGAAAGATACCTTGAATGGTCAGGAGATCCCTGGCTTTCGGATCACGGTGGGCGGAGGTCTAGGACCCAGCCCAAGAAAGCCCTATCTGCTGGAGGAGTTCGTCCCACTCCAGGAGTTTCTGGCTACCTGTGAGGCTGTGGTACGCGTATTTAACCGTTACGGGAATCGAAAAAATCGCAGTATGGCCCGGATGAAGTTCCTGATCGAGAAGATCGGATTTGAGAAATTCTATCGCCTTTACAGGCAGGAATACGAATTCATCAAGGAGACCCGTGATCCACAGGCCTATGTGGTGCCTCCACCTAAAGAAGAGCAACCTCCCAATGGCCAACCATTGGTCCCTTCACACAGTGGTAACGGTGAGGATAGCGGCGATGGACATGGGGATCCAAAATTTTCGGCCTGGTTTAAAACCAATGTAATTGGACAAAGGCAGCCGGG
>DATECO010000159.1:0-3887 GCA_035286865.1 Nitrospiria bacterium
TCGATCCCAGAAAGATCATCCCCGGAGAGTAAAAAGACCAGAGGCGGGCGACCTTGAGTTGGGTGGAGCAATAGTCTTCGCTTTTTTGGTTGAAGCGGTCACGCTCATAGTCCTGCCGGTTAAAGGCGATGATCTCCCGTATGCCGGAGAGATTGTCCTGGAGGAGGGCATTGAGCTGGGCCAGCCTTTGCCGAATCCTATGATATAGGTAGTGTACCTTACGGGTAAAGATCAAAGCGCCCAGGGCCAAAAAAGGGATCGGCACCAGGGCCAGCAAGGCCAGCCGCCAGTTGATCAAAAACAACATCGCGCTGATACCCAGCAGGGTCAGCGCGGCCATGACAATGGCCTCCACCCCATCAATGATAATCCGTTCCAGATTGTTCACGTCGTTATTGACTCGCGACATCATCTCGCCGGTGGCCCGATTATCAAAATAGCTGATGGAGAGATTCTGGAGCGCACGGTAGACCTCATCCCGCATGTGGTAGATCACCTTTTGCTCCAGTGTATTGTTAAATCGTATCCGGACCATATTCAATAAGTTCTTGCAGAGGTAGGCCACGATGAGGGCGCCGATCACCCACTTGAGCAGGGACAGATCGCCTGCCTTGATCACGTCATCGATCACCACCTTGACCAGCCAGGGGGGAACTAGATCCATCAAAGTGGTCAACACAGCGGCCAGGAGGGTGGCATAGGCCAGATGTCTATAAGGATGGATATAGCGGATCATCCGCAGAAGCGACTTCATACTTTAGTCTTCCTCCTTAATCCAGTGTCGATAGAATTCCCGCATATGGGTCAGGGTAGACAGATCCGACATATGGTCCAGGTAGACATGGCCCATCAGGTGGTCAATCTCATGTTGGAGGACTACCGCCAGAAAACCTGAGGCATCCAGGTGGATCTCTTTCCCGTGGCGGTCCAAGGCCTTCACCTCCATCCGGGTAGACCTTGGGACACGCCCCCTCAGGTTGTCTACACTCAGACACCCCTCCCAACCTTCCCGTTTTTCCTTGGACATCGAGACCACACTGGGATTGATCAAGACCAGCAAGGGGATCTCCGGACTGTCGGGATAGCGGGCACTGCCCTTGGCCTCGATCACGGCGATCTGTTTTGAGACATGGACCTGCGGGGCAGCCAGGCCCACGCCGTCGTATTCGCGCATCGTCTCGATCATATCATCGATGAGATGCTGGAAATCCTGCTGGGCGATCTCCCTAGGGTCTACTGAATCAGACTTTTTTCTAAGGACAGGATTACCTAATTTTGCAACCTTTAAAATGCCCATGTGCGATGCACCCTTCCAACCCTCTTCTCATCATAATATAACATGAGGCTTTATCGCGAGTAAACCAACCCCGACATTTTAGATGAACTTTAAGGGTGAGATGGGGTCGGTGAGGAGGCCCTTCTGGACGCCACCGCTTCCATGGTTAAACGCTGCGGTGGCGGACAGTGGAGGGAGGCGAGCACCATAAGCACAGCCGACCGTGCCGATGAACCGGCCCCAGTTCACCCTTCAATTCTTGCTCCGGCGCTTTTCCATGAGGCCCAAAATCTCTGAGGCCACCTCTTCCACAGCCCGAACGCTCACATCCACCACGGGCCATTCAGGATGCTGGCGATATAATTCCCGGGCGTAGTCCAGCTCGCTGATAATCGCCGAACGCTCACCATAGTCCCACCCCGGTTGAAGACCGGGCTGAAGACGGGCCAGGCGGGCCTTTCGAACCTGGACCAGCTTCTCATGGGCAATCATGAGCCCCACAATCTTGTGCTGCTCCATGGAGAACAACTGGCGAGGCAGGGCCCGCCCGGGCAAAATGGGGATATTGGCCACCTTGTAGCCATACTGTGCCAGGTACATGGCGAGCGGGGTCTTGCTGGTGCGAGATACCCCTATCAGGACCAGGTCCGCCTGGTGGACAGTAGGCAGGCTTTGACCGTCGTCGTGTTTGACCGCAAACTGTATGGCCTCGATTCGTTTGAAGTAGGCCTGATCCACGCGATGCAAAAGACCGGGTTCCGCTTCGGGCTGGGCATGAAAGACAGCAGCCATCTCCGTGAGCAGTGGCCCCAATAAATCCACGGCCGGGATGGACCGTTTCACCGCCTCCTGGTGCATCCACTGACGAATGGGACCGGCCACCATCGTGTAGACGACCAGCCCCGGCTCCGTCTCAGCCTGCCGGAGGATCTCGTCCATCTGGGCCTCGGTGCGGACATTGGAATGGCGCGTCACCCGTACCGACTGGCCTTTAAACTGGGACAGCACCGCCCGGGTCATCTTCTCGGCCGTATCCCCCGTCGCATCGGACACAATATAAATATGAAGATCGGGTTGATCCATCATTTCACATTAACCCCAACAAGGGGCAGAGGACTCTCAGAGCGGTCCAGATCATTATGAAGCCTAATAGATCAAAGATCACTCCGGCCCGGACCATTCGAGTAATGGGCACCAGGCCTGAGCCGTATACGATCGCATTGGGAGGGGTGGAGACGGGGAGCATGAACCCATAGCTGGCGCCAAGGCAGGCTCCCAGGGCCGGGGGAAGGGCACTCACCCCTGCCGACTTGGCAATCGCGATCATCACCGGAATGACCATACTAGCCGAGGCCGTATTGGAGGTCAGTTCGCTGGTGAGAATCCCTACAAAGATGGCCAGGGCCGTGATCCCCCACAGGGTTTCCACCGCCAGCAGACTCACAAAGCCCCTTCCAATGGCCTCAGACAGTCCGGTCTTAAACATTAATTCCCCCAGGGCCAGTCCACCCCCAAATAGCAGGATCGTTCCCCAATCGATGGCGGCAGCATCTCTCCAGGGGAGGGTTAACTCCCCCCGGCGCAGGTCCACCGGGATAAGAAACAGCAGCCCTGACGCAATCAGGGCCACCACCCCTTCAGGCAGATGCCCCTCGTACCACTTGTAGGCCGAACTGTCCGTCCCATACGCCAAGGCCAGCAGGCCGGGAAAGGTCCACAAAAAAACGGCCACCAGGAATGCAAAGGCGGTATTGATCTGGCCAGGGGTCCAGTCCCCAAGCTCTCCCCGTCGAGATCGAATAAAGGCCCCGATCCCGGTAATTTTTTTGATGCCGGGCCGGTGAAGCCCCACCAGGAGGACATACAGGACAAGATACATCATCACGAGCAGGGGAACACCTAGGGCCATCCACTTCAGAAACGAGATCTTCACCCCGAGCTGTTCCTCGATTAAACCCACCCCAATGAGGTTGGGGGGTGTCCCGATGATGGTCCCGATTCCACCAACCGAAGCAGCGTAGGCGATCATGAGCATGAATCCGGTGCTGTAGGCGGTCATCCGGCCAGAAGGAAGTCCCTTCAGCGTCCCCAGGATCCCCAGGGCAATGGGAAACATCATGGCCGTGGTGGCGGTGTTGGAGATCCACATGGAGAGAAACGCCGTGATAGCCCCAAAGGCGAACAGGATCCGATACGGGCTATCTCCGATCAGAGGCAAGGAAAGGATCCAGAAGGCACAACGGCGGTCCAATCTGTGGACCCGCATGGCCTGTGCAATAAAAAAGCTGCCGATAAAAAGGAAGATGATCGGATGGGCAAAGGAGGCGAACACCTCCTTGGGACTGGCCAGCCCCGTAATAGCACAGAGGGCCGGCCCAAGCAAGGCCGTGACCGGGATGGGGATGGGCTCCGTCATCCAGTAGACCACCACCCCTCCCAAGATCGTGGCCAATAGATGGGCCTCAGGGGACAGCCCAGGCAACGGAAGGATATAAATGATCAATGCCACGATAGGTCCCAGGAACCACCCGATCGTCCTCCTCCAAGTCTCAAACCGAATCTCGCCCTCAGAGAGGACCTCCTGAGGCTCCTGGTGTTCTGATGGGTCCAC
>DATECO010000160.1:0-2321 GCA_035286865.1 Nitrospiria bacterium
GGAATAAAATGACTAATCGAATTTTTTCAAAACTTTAACCGGACAGTACTGTGCCCGGGATTCAAATTTCTAATCCCCCCAACCCCCCTGAAGCTGTGAAAAAATTCAGCTACAGAGGGGTTTAGGATTTTGTAAGTTTCGTTTTTTGCACGGACGGCTAAGTATCAATCATGGAGAACTTACACCCATTGACTAACCTCATTCCGCCCCCTTACCCTCGCGGTCTTAATCGGAGGGCTTGTTCCACCGGTTTTCCCTCATGCATGGGCCAGTTGTTGAGGCTTCCAGCAGAGGCGAATCCACTGGCAGATGTTGTAGGTCAGACAAGCCCACACAGCTTCCAAAGTCACCTTGACCAGACCACGCAAGCGAAACTGACGCAACCCAATTTTATCTTTGATCCACGCATTGGGAAACTCCGCCACCCCAGCCCGCTGCTTATAGATGGCTTGAGCTTCCGGCGTCTCCATCTTGGCTTGAAAGGCGGCCATCTCGCGCGTCGCTTCACTCCGTACCACCGATCGCCCTCTCTTCGTCCCAGGGCAACACTGGGCCTGAAAGCTACACCCCCGACAGTCCGAAACCTTCGCTCGGTAACGGCGTCTCACCGAAGCTCCCGATCTTTCCTCCGTCTCATAAGACAGCACTTTCCCCGCAGGACATCGACAAACGTCAGCACTCGCATCATACTCAAAGGCCTGCGGGTAAAAGTCTGGACTCACCCCACGCTGCTTCATCCGCTTCTGCGTCACTCCCCCGCGCTCCGGCAGGGCCCCGATCAAATCCACCTGCTTCTCGGCCATCGCCTCCACCGTGGCCTGATTCGTAAATCCCCCGTCTACCACCATCTGCTTAGGTTTCTCTCCCAGGTTGGCTTCGATTCGCTCCGCCGCCGGTTTCAGTTCCGAAGCATCTGTGGCCGATTGAGTCGCCCCTACCCCGACAATGATCTTGGCTTTCGCGTCCGTCGAAATCTGCACGTTATAACTCGGACCATAAGCGCCTTTGGCTCCCATCATTACACGAGCATCCGGATCCGTACTGCTGGCCCGTGGCTCCTTCTTCTTCGATGCCTCGGACCGAGACACTTCCATCTGTTCCAATGCTTGGATGGCCTCTTGCAAGCGCTCTTGCTTCTCCCGCAATGCTCGCTGCTGTGCCTTAACGACCCGCTGACTCAATTCCTCCGACCGGGGATCTCCCATCTGCTCCACCTGCTCCCGGGCCAACCGCAGGTGATCCTCAAGCGTCGCCTTTCGGTGAAAACTGTTATCCGACGCGCAAGCCTTCACCTTCATGCCATCGTGCATCACTCGTTCCAAGTCAATCAGTCCCTCCTGACTGAGCACCCCCAAGACCTCGATAAATATTTGATCCAGCGCCTCTTTATGCTCAATCCGAAAATTGGCCAGCGTATGATAGTTGACCACTTCCAATCCTGTCAGCCACTGATAGGCCGGATGGTACTCGCACAACCGCGCAATCTCCCGGGCCGAACTGACCCCCTCCTTATAGGCATAAAGCCACAAACTGATCAGCAGACGCGGATCCCAGACCGGTCGGCCAGCTACCCCTTCAATCGCTTCAATGGCGGCATAGAAAGGCTCCAGATTCAACCGTCCCACCAACTCCCAGATCGCTCGAATAGGATGATCCTTTTCGACCAGCTTCTCAACTTCCACAGGACGCAGCAGCAGTTGCTGGCGGTTGATCTCCTTGCGTCGCACGCGTGGCGCTTGTTCCCCCTTCGAAAGGGCTGTCCAAGTCTTATCCTTTTCCATGGGACCTCCGCTGGGGCTGAGTATGTCTGGCCCCGGCCCGCCTTATGCTCAGAGTCCATTTATCCTGGACGACCCACTCAATGGTTTCCCCTTTCTCGATTTCCAAAGCCTGAGCCAGGGGGGCGGGACAAATCAAATAGAACTGGCGCTGCCCCTTGGCCCGTTCGATCACCTGAACTTTCGTTAGGTATCCCATGGAAGGCGCCTCCTTTCAAGAATGCTGAAAGGAGGGTACCATAGTTATATGGCTATGTCAATATTTTTCTATCCATTTCTTAATTTTTTCACACCTCCCCTTTGATAAAGGGGGGGCGGGGGGATTAGAACTTCGTGCTCTCACCCAGATAAGCCTTGATGACCTCGGGATGGTTTTGGATTTCCTCGGGTGTGCCTTCCGCGATTCTCTCTCCGAAATTCAGCACCGTGATCCGCTGGGAGATGCTCATGACAACGGACATATCGTGTTCCACCAGGATAATGGTCTGCCCCCAGCCGGAGTTCAACTCCAGCAAAAATCGGACCATGTCCTCTTTTTCCTCA
>DATECO010000161.1:0-4209 GCA_035286865.1 Nitrospiria bacterium
ATTCTATCGTCCAGGTCAGGCTGATTATCGGTGACATTACTTCATCCCAGCTTCGTTCCCTGGCCACAATTGCAAAGCAATACTCCCACGGGAATATTCGGATCACCAGTCAGCAGAATTTTGTCCTCCGATGGGTACAGCAGCAGGACTTATATGGGGTCTACACAGAACTGGACAAGGTTCGACTGGCACTTCCCGGGGCTGAGACCATCGGGGATGTAGTCTCCTGCCCAGGGACAGACACCTGTGGTCTGGGAATCACCGGCTCTAAAGGCCTGGGGAGGGCCCTGACCCAAATTTTTGCCGATGGAGAGGGCGAGTCTGAGGATCTAAAAGGCCTCAGCATCAAGGTCAGCGGATGCCCTAATTCCTGCGCACAGCACCACATTGCCTCCATTGGATTTCATGGATTGGCTCAGAAGATTGAGGGCCGTATGATCCCAGCCTATCAGCTCCATCTCGGAGGGCGAATCGAGCAAAAGGGTGTCACCTTTGGTCACCAGATCCCCCTGCGGATTCCGGCCAAACGGGTCCCCGAGGTAGTCAAGTTCTTGATTTCGCTTTACAGGGAGCGGCGTCAGGAGGGAGAGAGCTTTTTTGAGTTTGTGGACCGTACGGGTCGGGCAAAATTTCAGGAACTGCTACAGCCCTACACCCTACTCCCAGCTTACGAAGAGAATAAGGAATTATATTATGACTGGGGCGAGCAGGGCGACTATGAGCTGCGGGAAAGTGGCAAAGGGGAATGCGCTGGAGGTGTGGTGGACACGGTCGAACAGCACCTGGAAGATAGTAAATATGAACTGGCCAATGCCCATGTCCTTCTCGGGAAGGGAAAACCCTTTGATGCCCTGACCCGTGCGGACCTCGCTGTGGTGGCTTCCGCCCGGGCCTTACTCATCCTGGAAGGTATCGACCCTATCAGCAATGAGGATGTGATCAAGGCCTTCAGGGAAAAAACGGTTGGTAATGGGATTGTCTCTTTAGAGCGATTTTCTGCCTATGCCAAACGGGCTGAACGACTCCATTCCACAACCTTTTCGGCTGAGTTAGCCCAAGAATATGTACAGGCCGCCAGATTGCTCATTGAGGAGTGTAAGACGGCCTTCCAAAGGCTGGACGCAAAACTGCGAATTAAGACGGCCCACCCGGAGGGGACTCGTCCAGAAACCCAGTCTACCACCCCACCTCCTCCACCGGAGGCCCCTCTACAGGCGGAGGCTGATAAGGCAACCGGACAAGGCGTGACAGCCCACATGGACCTTCGAGGGGTGAAGTGCCCGATGAATTATGTCAAGGCTAAACTGAGGCTGGAAATGATGGAAGTGGGTGAAACCCTCGAGCTCCTGATCGATGAGGGAGAGGCCTATGAGAATGTCCCAAGGAGCCTCAAGGATGACGGCCAGAAGGTCCTGGAGGTCGAGAAGGTTACCCCCCATTATCGATTGGTGGTCGAAAAAATTAAATAGGCAAAGATCCAAACCGTTTCGGAGGCAATATGGTTAAAAAACTGGCCCTTATTGTGAGTACCGGTAGCTTTAACAACCTGGTGCAGGTCTGTACCCTCACAATGGCAGCGGCCGCTTCAGATATTTCTGTGCGGATCTTTTTTCGAGACGCGGCAGTCTTGAAGGTTTCCAAGAGGCACATTAAAGAAATCAATCTCTCCCCTGCTTTCGCAGCGATGGAATCGGCAATTTTGGAGAATCTGCGAAAGGCCAAGCTGGATGATTTAGAGAGAGTCTTCACCGAGGTCAAATCTAAAGGGGATGTCAAGTTTTTTGTCTGCACCTCCTCGATGGCCATCTGTGGAGTCAAGCAAGAGGACCTCATCCCAGAGATCGATGAGATGAGAGGTCTCACCTCATTCCTCCTTGAAGAAATGAGCGAGGCCGACATGGTATTAACGTTTTAAATTCCCTGATCATTTCGAGGAGCTCGAATGTCAAAACAGTCATCCCCACACGGAGGCAAACTTATCAGCCGGCTTATGGAACCTCACGAGACGGAATACTGGGAGAAGAGGATTAACACTCTGAAGAAGATCGCCTTGAATCACAGGGAAATCTCAGACCTGGAACTCATTGCAAATGGGGCCTGCAGTCCACTTGAAGGTTTCATGACCCGGCAGGATTACGACCCTGTCGTCCATGAGATGCGGCTCTCGAGTGGGTTGGTCTGGAGCCTCCCCATCACCCTGGCGGTGACTGAGGCACAGGCGACTGAATTCCACGAGGGAGAAGGGGTGGTCCTGACCGATTCCTCGGAGACCCCACTGGCTATTCTTCACCTGGAGGAAAAATATCGCTGTGATAAAGAGGAGGAAGCCCGCCGGGTTTATGGGACCACGGAGCAGACTCATCCAGGGGTGGACTATCTTTACTCGAGAGGAGAAATCCTGCTGGGAGGAAAGGTCAGTCTTTTAAGAGAAATCCATCATCCCCAGTTCAGGGAATACTACTTAGAACCTGCCCGAACCCGCCGCCTGTTTCAGGAGAAGGGATGGAAAAGCGTGGTGGGGTTTCAGACCCGAAACCCGATCCATCGGGCCCATGAGTACATCCAGAAGTGTGCCTTGGAAATGGTGGATGGACTCCTTATCCACCCGTTGGTGGGGGAGACCAAGAGCGATGACATCGCCGCGGAGGTCCGTATGCGATGCTATGAGGTGCTGATCGAGAATTATTATCCCAAGGACAGGACCCTACTGGCGGTTTTTCCTGCAGCGATGCGCTATGCCGGTCCCCGGGAGGCCATCTTTCATGCCCTCCTGCGGAAAAACTATGGCTGCACGCACTTTATTGTGGGCAGGGACCATGCCGGGGTAGGTAATTTCTATGGCCCGTTTGACGCCCATCGGATCTTCGAACAATTTGAGGAGTCAGAACTGGGCATCAAACCCCTCTTTTTCGACAATACCTTTTATTGCAAACGCTGCGGGAGTATGGCCTCTCACAGGACCTGTCCCCATGACCCCTGGAATTATATCTTCCTCTCAGGAACCAAGGTCCGGGAGATGTTGAGACAGGGCCTGATGCCCCCGCCAGAGTTTACGCGACCCGAAGTGGCCAATATCCTGATCGGCGCCCTTTCTCCGAAAAATGGGGACGAATCTATCCAGGCGGACATTCAACCTGTCCCCCTTGATCCCACCAATGCTTCAAAAGCAAACACGCCTTCCTCCGGCTGATCATTCAAAGGATCGTCAGGCCAGGGTCCTCATCAATTCTGTCTGCGTATACTATATTTTCCAGAGTCTTTCAATAACCTGGTCTCCCAGGTCGTAGGGCCAATTCTTCCCGGGGACGATCTTCCCCATAATCACAGAACGACTCGCATCCGTGGCAGCCGGAAGATTGTTGGGCTCGGCCATAATGGTCTGATAGGCCATCAGGGCAAAGGCCATGGCCTCAATGGCCCGACTCTCCAGATGGAAATCCTCAAAGGTAAGGACCTGTAGCGGTGTCAGGGCCTCTCGAAGCATCTTCATGAGGGTAGCATTCTGAGTCCCTCCCCCTCCCACAATCACCTGGTCCAGCGGCCCCTTGGTGAGAATATAACGCTTGCAGCTGTAGGCGATAGAGTGCGCCGTAAACGCGGTCACAGTTGCCAGAACATCTTCCTTTTTTAGGTGATATCTTCGGGCTGACTTATAAATCCCTTCCACAAATTTCCTGCCGAAAACCTCCCGGCCGGTCGTCTTTGGCGGGTGCTTTTTCAAAAAGGGATGTCGCATTAGATCGCGAAACAATTTCGGATGGATGTTCCCTTGGGAGGCGATCTTCCCTCCTCTGTCCATCTGTTGTCTTCCTCGCGACCAGAACTCTACCATTCCATCTATCAGCATATTTCCCGGACCGGTATCAAATGCCAAAATATCCTGCGGGCCTTTGCCGGCCCTCAGATAGGTCACGTTGCTGATCCCCCCGATATTGACCACAAGACTGGATTTGGATGGATCATGAAAAAGGATGTAATGAAGGTAGGGGGTCAGTGGGGCACCCTGGCCACCGGCGGCCATGTCTCGCGGCCTAAAATCGGCCACTGTGGTAACGCCGGTACGTTCCGCAATCACGGAGGGCTCCCCGATCTGGAGGGTAGAGCGGATCCTCAGACCTCGTTCACGGATCGGCTGGGGGCGATGTACGACAGTCTGGCCGTGGGAGCCGATGAGATCCACTTCGCCCATCGGAACACCAGCCTTCTTGG
>DATECO010000162.1:0-4282 GCA_035286865.1 Nitrospiria bacterium
GACATGGTAGGGTCCAGGGTAGGACCGACGGAAAGGGAGTCAATGTTAAAACCCCGGGCGCTGAAGAGGCCCGCTACACGGGTCAGCACCCCGAATTTGTTTTCGACCAGCAGTGAGATGATATGTTCCATTTAAGTGTTCAGTGCGTAGTGTTTACGGTTAAGCATTGCATACCAAGATCCTTTATCTCCACAAGAAACTCAACACTCTAGACTGAACACTGGTTTTATGCAGGGAGGATGGATTCTTTCTCTTGCTCAACCCGCTGCTGCTCGGCTTTCTGCTCTGGTTTGGGGTCCTCCAGGACCATCTGGTGGATAGCTCCACCCGCGGGTACCATGGGATAGCAGTTCTCGTAGGGATCGACATGAAAATCGATCAGAACTGTCTGTTTGACCTGGATCGCCTCCTTGAGAGCGCCTTCCACCTCCGAGGGTTTGTTCACCCGAATGCCTACTACCCCGTAGGCCTCGGCTAGCTTTACGTAATCAGGTCCACCTGTAAGCTGACTGGCGGAATAGCGGCCGTTATAAAAAAGCTGCTGCCACTGCCTCACCATACCATGGTACTGATTGTTGATGATCGCCACCTTCACTGGAAGCTTATAAACAGCCGCCGTGGCCAACTCCTGCAGATTCATCTGAAAGCTACCATCCCCTGCAATGCAGATCACCAGGCGATCTGGGTAGGCCTTCTGAGCTCCAAGGGCCGCTGGAAACCCAAATCCCATCGTTCCTAATCCCCCGGAGTTGATCCAGGTGCGTGGATGCTTAAATTTATAAAACTGGGCCGCCCACATCTGGTGCTGCCCGACATCCGATGTAATAATCGCATTCCCCTGGGTGAGTTTGTAGATCATGTCGATCACAAACTGTGGCTTGATCTTGTGTTCGTCCTGGGAATAGGCCAGAGGGTGTTTTGCATTCCACTCTTCGATCTGCTTAAACCAGGGATGCCTTAATTCCTTTAGATTGCCATTGCTCATCGTCTTCAGGACCTGATTAAGTTCTCGCAACACGGCCTTGGCATCGCCCACGATCGGGATATCGACATGGATATTCTTCTTGATCGAAGTGGGATCTACATCGATATGAATGATCTTGGCATGAGGAACAAATTCAGAAATCTTCCCTGTGACGCGGTCATCGAAGCGGGAGCCCACCGCGATCAGCAGATCGCAGTTGTGAACCGCCATGTTGGTGGCATAGGACCCGTGCATCCCCAGCATCCCTAAAGAAAGCGGATGAGTTCCGGGAAAGGCCCCGAGCCCCATGAGAGTCATGGTGAGCGGGATCTGCATCATCTCAGCCAGCTCACGAAGTTCCTCTGACGCATTAGAATTGATGACCCCCCCACCCGCATAGATGATGGGCCGCTTAGCCTTCATAATGGCCTCGGCGGCCTGCTTGATCTGCCACCTGTTACCTTCATAGGTGGGATTGTAACCCCGGATATAGACTTTCTCCGGGTAATTAAACTCGGTCACGTTCATGGTCACATCCTTGGGTAAATCCACCAGAACCGGACCAGGCCTCCCGGTCGTTGCGATATAAAAGGCCTCTTTGATGCTCGTCGCCAGGTCATTCACATCCTTCACCAGGTAATTATACTTTGTGCAGTTGCGGCTGATCCCTACAATATCGGCCTCCTGGAAGGCATCGTTACCGATCATTGAGGTGGAGACCTGTCCGGTAAATACCACCAGGGGACATGAATCCATTGTGGCATTCACCAGGCCGGTGACGATATTGGTCGCACCCGGCCCGGATGTCACCAGGACCACTCCGGCCTTCCCACTGGCGCGGGCATATCCTTCAGCCATATGAATGGCCCCCTGTTCGTGACGGACCAAGACCAGTTCGATCTCCTTTTCATCGTAAAGGACATCAAATATCTTGAGAACGACTCCTCCAGGAAGGCCAAAGACTGTCTTAACCCCTTCCCGCCGAAGGCATTCTACAAAAATCTCGGCACCTGTCAGTTTCATAATATTTTCCGCAAGTTAAACGGGAATATATTAAAAATATATAGCACACTTTGTGTTGTAAAGTCAACAGAAATTATCTAGTTCGGGCTGGCAAAGCCAGATCTTTACTTAGGGTGAGGATTGTACGACTGGGAGGGTTTCGATCCGGTCACCGCGATTAATCGGTTCTGAACTCTTCCTTACCTTGGCGGTTGAAGTCTGGTCACCGACCGTGATTACCTCGAGCTCTCCAATTGTCCTGGAGGGTAAGAGTACTCTTCCAGCAGCTGAGAAGTATGATGTCCTCTCTCCGTCCCGGATGACTCTGAAACTGCTGCCCCGGCCAATGCCATCTTTGATTCCTTTGTCGATATACACCACATCAAACTGTGCAATCGCCACCTTCTCTTCTTTAACATCGACCACGTATCCTTTAAGGTCCACCCCTTCACCTAATGCTGTTGGTTCAAAACTGGGTAGCAGAATAGCATCGTAAGGGGCTACAGGATCCCCTGTCAGGATATAATTATACGACTTGAGGATCTTTGTGGTCATAATTTTGGTGTCAGCCTCCAAGATCTCCACCGTGCCTAGAAGGATAATAAGATCACCTAAGTATTTGCTGGTCTTGGGGTGATAGATCTTACGAAGATTCCGGTAGATCACCAGATGGTCCCCTTTATTTAGGCTCATCTGAGATCCGGGTTTTAAATACACGATGTCTCCCTCGCCCAACAGTAGCTTATTATCCTTGGCTCCGACCAGGACCCCCGGGTTACTGATTTCCCCTGAAAGGATATAACCCACAGAGGCCAATAAGGTGGGATCAAAAGTGGGCCTCACCTGAGGCTCTACTACGATTTTCGTCTCAAAAGGAGTGGGCAAGGCACTCTCCACGGGTGCCACCTCCTCAGGTGGCACAGGGAGAGCCCCTGTGGCTTCCTTTGAAGGGCCAGGGAGAGTTACCACATTCCCCGGATAAATGAGATCCGGATTTTTGATGAAGCGGTTCACATCCCACACCTTGGGCCAATAGAAGGGATCAGTGAGGTAGGAGGTGGAGATGGACCACAGGGTATCCCCCTTCTGTACCACGTGCTTCCTGGGTTGCATTGATTTATCAGAAGGCTCCGCCTGAGGCGGATCAACAGGTTGGGGTGATACCGCTGCCTCGGTCCCTTTGCTGAGAGACTGCTCCTCCATGGGTGCTTCTGATTCGCCTGGGGGGGACTGAGGAATGGCCACCTCATCGGCGAATAGGGATACAGCAGGAATGAATAAAATGAATAAGAGGATGAGAAAAAGAGCACTGCCAAAGAGACTGTTCCTATACATGGCTTTCCTCCCCGGTTTTCTCACTATATCTCCTAGCCTCCATAGCATTAAGATAACAGAGAAAAATCAATTGTCAAGGAAAAATCGGTATGATATGATTCCCCGGCACAGGGTAACAAGAAATATGCGCCTGTATTGCCTCAAGGAGATATGGTGATAGGATCATGATCGAACTGGACCATGGAATACGCCTGAAAGGGACCTCCCTGTGGCTGGACGCTACCCGGGTCAAGGACTTTTCCTTTGTCTCTCATGCCCACCAGGACCATGTGGCTGCCCACAAAAACATAATCTGCAGCATTCACACCGCAAGGCTTTTTCGCCGCCCGATGCCCAAGGCCAGGATCATGGCCCACCCTTTTCATACACCCTTTGATCATGACCATCTCAGGTTGGAACTCCACCCCGCCGGGCATATTCTGGGTTCATCCCAAATCTTGATCGAAAAAGGCCAAACCCGCATTGTCTATACGGGCGACTTTAAACTCAAGAAAGGCCTCACCGCCGAGCCGGCCGAGCCAGTCCCCTGCGATATCCTGATTATGGAGTCCACTTTCGGCCGCCCCGCCTATGTCTTTCCTGAGCGGGAGGTCGTTATTCAGCAGCTCGTGCATTTCATCGAGGATGCCATCGAGAACCGTCTTGTTCCCGTGCTGTACGCCTATATTCTGGGTAAGGGACAGGAGGTGACCAAAATCCTGGGTGACCGCGGGTACAAGGTCTGCCTTTCCCCTCAGATCTATCGGATGGTGAAGGTCTACGAGGCCCTGGGCGTCCACTTTAAAAATTTCGAGCCCATGGAAGGGGACAATTTCTACGGCAAGGTCCTGATCCTGCCTCCTTTTCTGGCGCGATCAAAGATGGTCCAGCGGATCAAACGCAAGAGGACCGCATTCCTCTCGGGGTGGGCCCTGGACCCCACCAACCGGCATCGTCTTGGCGTGGATGAGGCCATTCCCCTCTCCGATCATGCTGACTTCG
>DATECO010000163.1:0-2146 GCA_035286865.1 Nitrospiria bacterium
CGCTAGCGGAAGCGATGGAGGGGGCAGTTCACTGACTGGCTCTAATCTCACGTTTGGAACGAATATTCAGATATCGCCGCTAGGCAACATTGTGGATAGATTGGTTTCATTGGGAGATCGCAGCATCGCTGTTCTGGACAAGGATGTGTATATTGTCTGGGCAGACGACATAACGGGTGACTATGACATCTACTTGTCCATGGGTTCTGATCGGGGCCGAATCTTTGACCCTCCATTTGTCGTGAATGATGTGACCGCTGGAGAACAGCGATCCCCAGAGGTTGCAGTTGACACCCAGGGAAATATTTATGTTGTTTGGGAGGATAACAGAAGTGGGGATGGAGGCTCCGATTTTGAACTTTATTTCACCAAGGGGACAAGACAGCCCAGTGGGGGCTTTAGCTTTTCAAAAAATATTCTCGTCAATGATGATGCAGATCAAGTCAACACAACTAGGGACCACTCCAATCCAAGCATCGCAGTGGATGCCAATGGGAACATCTACATCGCGTGGGAAGATCCAAGAAACCTTACTCCTGAGACCGATATCTTCTTTGCAAAAGGGACCTCAGGATCTGATGGGACGATCACCTTCTCCAAGAATCAACGTGTCAACCATAATCTGGCCGGAATCAGCGACTATGGCGACCCCAGTATTGCGGTTGATGCACAGGGAGGAATTTATGTGGCCTGGACAGCTTTTAATACCCATTCCCATATCTACATGGCCAAGGGAATTGAACGCAATGGTGAGATCAGTTTTCAGGACGAGGTGAAGATCAGTGCCGATGAAAGTCGAATTCCGCTTTTTCCCAGCGTGGCGGCCGACCGTCAGAATAATATCTATGTCGCCTGGGAAGATTTTCCTGAGGCCAAACAAGACGCGGATATCTACCTGGCCAAGAGTATGGATGGGGGTCAGAGTTTTGGTCCAAACGTGAACGTTTCTGACGCGCCCGGTGACCAGTTTTCTCCCTCGCTTTCCGTAGCCCGTGAGGGTCATGTTTATATCGCCTGGGAAGACTACCGAAATGGAGACGTCGATCCGGATATCTATTTGGCCAGGAGCACTAACAGCGGCGACAGTTTCGGAGTACCCAGCCGTGTGAATGATGACACAGCAACAGTGGCCCAGTATTCCCCCAGCCTGGCCCTGGATCCTACCGGTCGGGCATTTCTCGTCTGGTTTGATGAACGGAATACCTGTGTAAATTCCACCTGCCCATATGCCCTGTATTTTGCCGTGGGGGAGTAGTCCTGGGTGAACGTAAAAAGCAAGCGCTGTCCCTGCCTGCCTGTTCAGGGAATTCTCCTTCAGGTCTTGCATTTTCTTCCTGTATCGGTTACTTTAATCGGGTTTTAGAAGTGGGGTGCCTAAGTGATGCAGTATGACGTGGTTGTCATTGGGGGCGGGTTGACCGGAAATCATGCCGCCTACCTATTGGCCAAGGCCGGGCTGAAGGTGGCCGTCCTCGAAGAGCATTCGGTGGTGGGAAGGCCCTGGTTCTGTACCGGAATCGTCGGCAGACGGGGTTTTGATCAATTTAATTTTCCCAGGGAGTTTATCCAGCAGGAGCTGCATTCCGCCCGGTTCTTTTCCCCCTCCGGTTCGCAATTGCATGTGGCGCGGCAGGAGACACAGGCCTATGTCCTAAATCGATCCACTTTTGATTTCTATCTGGCCGAGATGGCTTTAAAGGCGGGAGCCCATGTGCTGTGTTCGAGCAAGTGCTCGGACATTGAAATCCATGCGGATCATGTGCGGATCAGGGTATCCGAGGAGGGGAAAAACCACAGCCTCAAGGCAGGGGTGTGTCTCGTGGCTACCGGGGTGAATTATGCACTCCACAACCGCCTGGGTCTGGGAAGGCCTTCAGGATTTCTTGATAGTGCCCAGGTGGAGGTTGGGGGTGAAGATTTTCAGGAAGTGGAGGTCTATTTAGGCCATGAGGTCTCCCCGACCTCCTTTGCCTGGGCGGTCCCGATCGGCCCTGATCGCGTAAGAATCGGGGTGACTGCGAGGACCAATGCGGTACTCTATCTTAAACGCCTACTGGCGGCACCGAACATCCGGGATCGAATTCAGGAAGTTGAGCCAAAGTTCACACGCCGGGTGATCCCGTTGGGTCCCCTCAAGAAGAGTTAT
>DATECO010000164.1:0-11335 GCA_035286865.1 Nitrospiria bacterium
GCCTGGGGATCACACAGGAGATCGAGACCCGGCTCAAGCAACAGCCGGACCTGCAGTCTCGTGAACAGGAACTCTCTGCCATGAAACACCTCCTTGCACCCAACGGGCTGGGGAGGGTATTTAAGATCCTCATTCAGCATAAGGGCCTAAAAGACCCCCAATTGGCCGGTTTGACCTATAGGCCTTTTCCCCCAGAAGTATTATTTTCTCTTTGACAAAAAGGGTCCAAAAGGACTATTATGTCATTTTTATCATTTATCATTATTAATAGAGTTTAAGAAAAGCCCTTTTAAATGGCCAAGTGAATGTAAGGAGAATATTAAGGTGGCACCAGGGTCATACGTTCCCACCCAATATCTGCCTATTCTCTTGTTTTTTATAATTGCCGTGGCCTTTGGGATTGTGACCCTAATTATAGGGATGTGGCTGCGGCCTCACAGGCCCTACCGTGAGAAGCTCATTGCTTATGAAAGCGGGGTGCAACCCTTTTCGGACGCTCGGATCCCTTTTCCGATGCGGTACTATGTCATTACGATGCTGTTTGTGATCTTCGATATTGAGGCGGTCTATCTCTATCCCTGGGCCGTGGTCTTCAAAGATATCGGCCTCTATGCCTTGATCGAAATGGCGTTATTTATTATTGTTTTATTGATCGGTTATGTCTACGCTTGGAGAAAGGGGGCACTAGAATGGGACTAATGGATATGGAGTTGACCGTCGTCACCACCAAGCTGGATACCCTGATCAACTGGTCAAGAAAGTCTTCGCTCTGGCCGATGAGCTTTGGCTTGGCCTGTTGCGCGATCGAAATGACGACCACTGTTTCGTCACGATACGATATTGACCGTTTGGGCGCCGGCGTATTTAGGGGCTCACCCCGCCAATCAGACCTTATGATTGTGGCAGGGACCGTTACCCGGAAGATGGCACCCATCATCCGGAGGATCTACGACCAGATGCCGGAACCCCGATATGTGATCTCCATGGGGTCCTGCGCTACATCCGGGAATATCTACAACAGCTATAGTGTGGTCCAAGGGGTGGATCAGTTTATTCCAGTGGACGTCTATGTGCCGGGATGTCCGCCCAGGCCGGAGGCACTCCTAGATGGCCTGATCAAGCTTCAAGAAAAGATAATGAAAGAGAAAGTATTGACAAGGTAACTAGGTAACTACAGCGAGCGTATGCGAGCGTAGGGAGGGGGAGGCTCCATCCGGCTTAGCCGGTGGAGGGGGATGGTCGCTTCCCTATAATGTCGGGCTGATCAAGCTTCAGGAAAAGATCCAGAAAGAAAAGGTCTTCGCAAAATGACGTTAATCGTGAAACGTTTTAACGAATAACGAATAACGAATACACGATGCATCCCACTGCCCAGAAGATTCAGGCCCAATTCCCAGAGCATCTGATCGATGCCCGAGAGGCCTTTGGCGAGCTGACGCTCCAGCTCAGGCGGTCGGGTATCGCGGAGGTGTGTCGATTTCTTCGGGATGATCCCGATCTGGCTTTTGACCATATCACGGACATCTGTTCAGTAGACTATCCTGAGGATGAGGAACGATTTGAGGTGGTTTACCATTTCTATTCGATTCGAAAACGTCATCGGATTCGAGTCAAGGCACGTCTTCCCGAAGAGGACTGTACGATAGACTCCCTGACGGGTCTCTGGAGAGGGGCAAATTTTCTGGAGCGTGAAGTCTATGATATGATGGGCATCCGCTTTAATCACCATCCAGACCTGCGGCGTATTCTTTTGACAGATGATTTTGATGGGTATCCCCTCCGCAAGGATTTTCCCACTGAGGGAAGAGGTTGGCGAAATACCTTCGAGTTCATACCTAAGATAGAGTAATAATCAAAAACGATGGACCTAGAAAGCCATAAAGAGGGCAATAGCGCCTTATCAGATAAGATTAAGGCCACGGACGAATTCGGTTTAATCTATCACCCAGAGCCCGGTGGAGAGGAAGAAGGACTCGGACGGCCAAGGACAGAAGAATTGCTGCTCAACATGGGCCCGCAGCATCCCAGTACCCATGGAGTCCTTAGGATCGTGCTGGACCTGGATGGGGAGAGGATTGTGAAGGCCACACCCCATCTGGGCTATCTTCACCGGGGTGTTGAAAAACTCTCAGAGGGTAAGACCTACTATCAGATTATTACCCTTACGGACCGGCTGGACTATGTCTGTGCCATGACCAACAATTATGCCTATGTGCGGGCGGTAGAGAAACTGCTCCCGCTCAAGATCCCAGAGCGAGGGGAGTATGTTCGTACGATTGTGGCCGAGATGCAGCGGATTGCCGGACATCTTTTCTGGCTGGGCACTCAGTCACTGGACATCGGGGCGATGACGGTTTTTTTCTACACTTTTAGAGAGCGGGAAGTGCTTCTGGATATCTTTGAGATGCTGTGTGGGGCGCGTCTCACCTATAGTTTTTATCGGATTGGTGGAGTCCAGAATGATCTCACCGCGGAGATGATTCAGCGCTTGCGTCGGTTCATCGATGATTTTCCATCAAAACTGGATGAATATGATACCTTATTGGTCAATAACCGGATCTGGCTCTCGAGGACCCGGGATATCGCGGTGATTTCGGCGGAGGATGCCGTCAGTTTCGGGATGACAGGACCAGCCCTTCGGGGTTCCGGCGTTCACTATGATGTGCGCAAGGCCGAGCCCTACGGTGTTTACGATAGGGTGGAGTGGGAGGTCCCCTTAGGCAAAAATGGAGATACCTATGACCGATACTGGGTTCGGATGCAGGAAATGCGAGAGAGCGCGAAGATCATCAAACAGTGTCTGGATCAGCTTCCGGAAGGTCCAGTCATGGTAGACCAGCCCGGGATCACCTATCCCAAGCGAGACAAGATCATGGTGGACATGGAGAGCCTGATCCACCACTTCAAGTTGGCTTATGAGGGGATCAAACCCCCTAAGGGAGAGGTCTATTGCGCCACAGAGGTCCCGAAGGGCGAGCTGGGTTTTTATATCATGAGCGATGGAAGCAATAAGCCCTACCGGCTCAAGATCCGGGCCCCCTCCTTCGTCCACCTGGGGGCCTTTGATCACATGGCGCGGGGGTATATGATCGCCGATATTGTGACCATCTTTGGGACGTATGATGTGGTGATGGGGGAGTGTGATCGATAGTGAAAAGTGAGCATTGAAGAGAAGGAAGCTCGAAGCTGAAAGCTCAAAGGGAATGAATCGTGAGCAGTGATCGCATTCAGGTTTAGAGTTGTGAGTTCGTAGTTTTACCTGTCAGCTTTGAGCCTTGAGCTTTGAGCTAAGGACTGATCACTCAGATCTGAGGTGAGGATGCTATCAGAGAAGGCCCAGGCAGAGATCACAGAGATTGTGAAAAGATATCCAGTACGACGGTCTGCTATCCTGCCAGCCTTATGGATTGCCCAAAGGGAATTTGGTTACCTGAGCGAGGAAGCCATGCGTGCCGTGGCAAACCTCCTGGAGCTCAATCCCACGCAGGTTTATGAGGTGGTCACCTTCTACACAATGTATTCCCTCAAGCCCTCCGGGAGATATGTCCTGCAAGTTTGCAGGACGCTCTCCTGTGCCATTTGTGGGGCAATGGAGATCATCAGTCATCTCGAAAAAAGATTGGGGATTAAAGAGGGTGAGACGACGCCGGATAGGCTCTTTACCTTGAGGTATGTGGAGTGTATAGCGGCTTGCGGGAATGCCCCTGCAATGCAGATCAATCAGGACTACTACGAAAATTTAACAGTGCAAAAGGTAGATCAAATCCTCAACGAGCTGGCGACTGTGGGAAAGAGTTCTTTAGCCTCGGGGCCTTTTATGTGTCCATAGTGATTTGTGAAGGACGTTATTCGCTATACGTTAAACGTTATTCGTAAAGTTATGGGCATACACGAGTATCTTTTTAACGAATAACGAGTAACGAATAACGAATAACGAGATTATGGTATAGGCAATGCCAGTGTACGAAGAGATTATTTTAAAAAATATGAAACTGCCCGGCTACAAGGGTGAAATATCGGATTATAAAAGGCAGGGGGGCTATCGCGCGTTATCTAAGGTATTGAAGGAGCTCACACCGGATCAGGTGATTGAAATTGTAAAACAATCGGGCCTGCGGGGTCGAGGGGGCGCGGGGTTTCCGACCGGGCTTAAGTGGAGCTTTATTCCGAAGGACCCCCAGGTGCCCAAATATCTCTGCTGCAATGCGGATGAGAGTGAGCCCGGTACGTTCAAGGACCGCCAGCTGATCGAACGCGATCCTCACCAGATGATCGAGGGGCTGATCATTTCCTCGTATGCCATTGGGGCCCATGTCGCCTATATCTATACCCGAGGGGAGTTTTTCCACGGAGCCGTCGTGCTGGAAAAGGCCCTGGCCGAGGCCCGTGATTGTGGATGCATTGGCAAAAATATCCTGGGGAGTGGTTATGATCTGGAGGTGTTTGTCCATCGAGGTGCAGGGGCTTATATCTGTGGGGAGGAAACCGCCCTCCTGGAATCTATCGAGGGCAAACGCGGCATGCCACGTTTTAAACCGCCCTTTCCGGCTACCCATGGCCTTTATGGTAAACCGACAGTGGTCAATAATGTAGAGACCCTGGCCAATGTCCCCCACATCATCCTCCGAGGGGCGGAGTGGTATGCATCCATTGGGACTCCGAAGAGCGCCGGCACGCGAATTTTTTCAGTGAGCGGTCATGTGAAGCGTCCCGGCAACTATGAAGTGCCCATGGGCATCTCCCTGCGAGAACTCATCTATGAGCACGCAGGGGGGATCCTGGGAGATCGTCGGTTAAAGGCGGTTATCCCCGGGGGTGCCTCTGCCGCCTTCTTCACCCCTGACCACCTGGATGTGAAGTTGGATTTTGAAGAGGTAGCCAAGGCCGGTTCCATGCTGGGTTCTGGTGGGGTGACTGTCATGGATGAGACGATCTGTATGGTCTGGGCTGCCATGAACCTTTTACAATTTTTTCACCACGAGTCCTGTGGCAAATGTACACCCTGTCGGGAAGGAAGCTTCTGGTTACACCGCGTGCTCAAGCGCATCGAAGAAGGTCAGGGACAGATGGAGGATCTCGATTTGATGGTCAACCTCTCCAATAATATTGGCGGCAAGACCATCTGTGCCTTTGGCGATGCCGAGATCGCACCGGTTTTAAGCACCTTGAAATATTTTCGAGGAGAATACGAAGATCACATTCGACAGCGGCGTTGCACTCTTAGACAACTGCCAGCACTCGCTGGCAGCCCCACTTCCGCCTGATGGAGATAGGCGGGGGTGAAGGCGAGGGGGATGCTGATGACCCTTCAGACGGTAAAAATGGTTTCAATCACCGTGGATGGCCAAACGGTCACTGTGCCGACCGGGATTCTCCTTATCGAGGCGGCCAAACGTCTTGGGATTGAGATCCCGCATTTTTGCTACCATCCCAAGCTGAGTCCTGATGCAAACTGCAGGATGTGCCTGGTGGATATTGAGAAGGTGCCCAAGCTTCAGACTGCTTGTACGGTCCCTGTGACCGAGGGAATGGTGGTGCAGGCAAGTTCTGTGAAGGTGATCGAGGCCCGAAAAGGCGTCATGGAGTTTATCCTCTCCAGCCATCCCCTGGACTGCCCCATCTGCGATCAGGGAGGGGAGTGTCATCTCCAGGACCTGGCCCACGAGTACAGCAGACAATATAGCCGGTTTAAAGAGGAAAAGAGAAGCTACGAGAAGGAGTACTTCGGCCCCATCATTGAGAAGGAGATGAACCGGTGTATCCAATGTATGCGGTGTGTCCGCTATTGTGACGAGGTGATTGATTCCAATGCCTTGAAGGGAATGGACCGGGGGAACCTGACCCAGCCGGGGACATTCATGCGCCGCGAGCTGGAATGCGAGTTCTGTGGGGGCTGTATTCAGATCTGCCCGGTTGGGGCCCTGACCAGCCGGGTGGCCATGTATGATTACCGGCCCTGGCAACTCAAGAAGATAGAGACGATCTGTCCCCACTGTGCGGATGGATGTCTGATGAAGCTGGAGAGTCGTGATGAGAAGGTCGTGCGTGTGACCTCTGAACTTGGTAAGGGGAGAAATGACGGAGATCTTTGTGCCAAAGGCTTTTTCGGTTATGAATTCATAAACCACCCTGCACGGTTGATTCAGCCACTTTTGAGGCGATCGGGTGAACTCGTCCCGGTCAGTTGGTATGAGGCCCTATCGGAGGCGGCCACGAGACTTACCCAGATCAAGGCACGTTATGGAGGAGCGGCAATCGGTGGGATCATCACGGCCCGTTGTACCAATGAAGATGCCTTCCTATTCCAAAAATTCATGCGCTTGGTCCTTGGGAGCAACAACATCGACAGCTCTGCCCGTTTGGGCCATCTGAATGCAGTGAAGGCCCTCCGCACGGTCATCGGAAGCCCCCGCATGATGAATTCCTACGAGGAGATCTCCCAGGCCGATCTGATCCTCCTGGTGGGTGCCGACATTACAGAGACAAACCCGATCCTCGGGTTGAAGGTGAAAGAGGCGGTCCGCCGACGTGGGGCACGGCTCATCACGATAGGCCCTTTTCAAGAGAATCCCGGAACATCCGTGAGCAATATCGTCAACCGCGCCAACCTGCCCTTACAGGTGCGGATCGGGACTGAAGGGGTGGTCATCCGGGGTCTGATCAAGGCTGTGTTTGATGAGGGCTGTTATGACCCCTCCCTCCCCAATAGGGCACCAGGCTATGTCGAGAGGCTAAAAGAAGCCGCTAGTGCTCTTTCCTACGAGGCGGTGGAGCGAATTACAGGGCTTGGCGAGTCACAGTTGCGAGAGGTGATATGCGCCCTGGCTGAATCTAAGCGGGCGGTGATCTTCTCTGGCGAGGGATTAATCCGTGCACCGGGCGGTTATTTGGATCTGCTCAATCTGTGTGATCTAGCGATTCTCACCGGGAAATTGGAGGGGGAGGGTTGCGGGGTTAATGCTCTCTGCCGGGAGGCCAATGAGCAGGGTGTAGTGGAGATGGGGGTAGCCCCCGAATACCTTCCGGGATTACAGGATGCGACTGAACCGGCTGCGATCCAATACTCTGTCGCAGCCTGGAAAGACGACCTGGTACTGGCTGGCGGGTCCACCCTGCTTGAGATGATCGAAAAGGCCAAGCGTGGCGAGATCAAGGCACTCTACCTGGTGGGGGTAGACCCGCTTTCGGTCTTTCCCGACGGGGTAGAGGTCCGGGAGGCCCTGGAAAGACTGGAACTCTTGATCTGTCAGGACCTTTTTCTGACAGAGACAGGCAGGCTTGCTCATCTGGTCCTGCCAGCCTGTAGCTTTGCAGAAAAAGAGGGGACCTTTACGAATCAGGAGGGGCAGGTCCAGAAGCTGAACAGGGCCATCGAGCCCGTGGGAGAGTCCAGGGCCGATTGGGAGATCTTCAGCGAGCTTGCTCGGGAGCTTCAATATCCACTGGAGTATGCAGATGCCCATGAGATCTCTTCGGAGATCGCCCGTTTCATTCCCCTTTATCAAAAGCGATCTGCCCTTGAATTTCAGAAGAAGGTACAGAGGACCTGTTTGGAGAGATATCTCGCCCAAGGATATATTGAGCATTTTGAAGAACGCTATACGAAGTCGCCTGGTGTAGGGAAATCAGACCCGGGATACCCATTCACTCTGACCATGGGTCCCATCCTGTTTCATTCCGGCCGGCTCTCACTTCGATCAGATGCCCTGGTCAAGATCAGCCCTGAGGGCCTCCTCCAGATCAACCCCAAGGATGCCGATGTCCTGGGTCTAAAGGAGGGCCAACGGGTGCGAATACGATCCTCTCGGGGGATAGCGGAGGTGAAGGTCCACCCCAATCAGAAGATCCCCGAGAAGGTGGTGTATTATCCGGAGGTGTTTGCACACACCGGGGTGAAGGACCTCTTCTCAGTAGAGCTGGATCCTATCAGTCGGGTTCCCTATTTTAAGACGACTTCTGTTAGAATCGAAAGGGTATAAAAAATGGAACTGGCAATGCAAACGCTGTCGGCCGTGATCATGATCGGACTGGTTATGGCCACCGTCCTGCTGCATGTCGCGTACCTCACCTATTTCGAGCGAAAAATCTTGGGCCACATGCAGGATCGCCTTGGCCCCATGGAAGTGGGGTACCATGGATTACTGCAACCGATTGCGGATGGACTCAAGCTTTTTTTCAAGGAGGACATTATCCCGACCGGTGCTAATAAGATCATCTTCAGCCTGGCCCCCGTTCTCTCCCTGGTCACGGCCCTCATCGCCTTTGCCGTCATTCCTTTCGGAACCGGAGAGGTGAGCTTTTTTGGCCTGAAGTTTAAGCCCTACATCACGGACATTAATATCGGGATCTTGTATATCCTGGCCATTTCCTCCATCGGGGCCTACGGTGTCCTCCTGGGGGGGTGGGCCTCAAACAGCAAGTATTCCTTGCTGGGAGGGCTGCGCTCGGCTGCCCAGATGATCAGTTATGAACTTGCGCTCGGGTTATCGCTGGTGGGGGTGCTGCTCTTGGCCGGTTCTTTGAGTGTCCTGAAGATCGGTGAGGCCCAGGCCGGGGGGTTCTGGAATTGGTATGCCTTTTCGCTGCCCTTTCCCCAGATTGTCGCATTCGTGATCTATATCATCGCTGCTGTCGCCGAGACCAACCGGCTACCCTTTGACCTTCCAGAGGCCGAGAGTGAGCTAGTGGCCGGCTTCTTTACCGAGTACAGCGGGATGCGGTTTGCCTTTTACTTCTTGGCCGAGTATGCAAATATGATCGTGGTGTCCTGTATCGGGGCCGTCGTCTTTTTCGGTGCATGGCATGCCCCCTTTCCATTTCTGGAATTCTCATGGCCCTCTGTTGGAATCTGGCACATCTTTTGGTTTGTGGGAAAGGTGTATTTCTTCCTGTTCTTCTTCATCTGGATCAGGGGCACCCTGCCGCGGCTGCGGTATGATCAACTGATGAAGCTTGGCTGGAAGATTATGCTGCCTTTAGCCCTGGCCAATATCCTGATCACCGCATCGCTGGCCTATATCGTAAATGCCTATATGTAGGATGGAAACCGTATCGTTCTTGGAGCAAGGGGAATGGCATTTAAGAGTTTCTTGAAAAATGTTTTTTTTGTGGAGATCCTGAAGGGGCTCGCCCTGACCTTTCGTCACCTCTTTGCAAGGTCTGTGACCCTCCAGTATCCAAAGGAAAAACGGATTCTTCCCGCCGGCTCCCGGGGAATTATGTCCCTGCTCCGTTACGCAGACGGGACGGAGCGATGTGTCGGATGTAGTCTATGTGAGATTGCCTGTCCTTCCAATGTCATCAAGGTCATCAGCGCAGAGGAGGAAGGTCAGCCGCTAAAACGCTATGCGAAGGAATACACCTTTGATGTGACCCGGTGTGTATTCTGTGGCTTTTGTGTGGAGGCCTGCCCGGTGGATGCCCTGGCGATGACCCCGGTGTATGAATACGCCGTATATGACAAGCGGGACCTCTTCTTTGATAAGGAAAAGCTCCTCGCAATGGGTGATCGCTATTTCCCTGTGCAAGCCAAGAAACCCGCCTACATCGGGTCCTGTGAGAGCGAGCTGTTCCTGTTGACCGCAAAGTCCAAGGGCTATCCCACCAAGGCGAGCGAGGATCAGCCTTTGCCATGACCCAAATCCTCTTTTTCTACTTCGCCGGGGTCATCGTCATTACCTCTTTCCTGGTCATTGCCCTTAGAAATCCAGTGTACAGCGCACTCTCTCTGCTAATCATGTTCTTCCACGTTGCCGGCCTGTATGTCCTCCTGAATGCCGAATTTATTGCCGTGATCCAGATAATCGTGTATGCAGGGGCCATTCTGGTGTTGTATCTTTTTGTGGTCATGTTGCTTAATATTAAACGGGAAGAGCGCTATCAGCACCAGTTCCTGATCGGCCTCTTCGTAGGACTGTTGATCTTGACGGAGTTGCTCCTCATCCTGACACGTTCTGTGTTCAGTGAAAGCCTCGGCCAATACACTGTAGAGCGGATCAACACGCTGGGGAGCACCCAGGCTGTTGGACAGGCCTTATACACCGTATACCTGTTTCCCTTTGAGGTGGCCTCCTTCATTCTTTTGGTCGCGATGATTGGTGCAATCGTGCTGGCGAAAAGGGGAATCATGGAGAAATAAAAGGACGTTATTCGTTGTTCGTTAACCGTTATTCGTCAAATTGCAAAATAATAGCCAGCGAATAGCGAGTAACGAAGAACGATTTACAAACCACGAGAGGTTGCCTTGGTCCCATTATCTTACTATCTTATTCTGAGTGCGATTGTATTTGTCACCGGGCTGGTGGGGGTCCTGATCCGAAGAAATCTGATCATTATTCTGCTTTCCATAGAGCTGATGTTCAATGCGGCGAACATTAACTTTGTGGCGTTTTCTCATTACCTCCAAGCCATTACCGGGCAGGTCTTTGTCTTCTTTGTCATGACCGTGGCGGCTGCAGAGGTGGCCATCGGTCTCGCCATCATTATCGCCCTTTATCGTGGAGGGGCGACCATCAATGTAGAAGAGATCAATTTAATGAAATGGTGACCTGGTCGTTTAATCCGTTTTGTCGGTTTAGTCCGTAGCGGACCTAACGGTATTAACGGACACAACGGAAATAACGCTGTTATGGTGCAATACATCCTGATTCCTCTATTTCCTCTTATCGCTTTTATCATCCTGGGCCTTTTCGGACGGTTTATCCGTGAAAAGGCACACTGGGTGGCCATTCCCGCCGTGTGGCTCTCCTTTCTGTTCTCGGTCTTGGCCTTCAACGATGTGGCTGGAGGAGGCCTGGTCTATTCTGATCTTTACACCTGGATCGACAGCGGAAACTTCCGTGTCAGCATCGGTTTCCAGATCGATGAGCTGACTGCCGTGATGCTCCTGCTGGTCACGGTGGTGAGCGGCCTGGTGAACATATATTCGGTCGGTTATATGCAGGGAGATCGGGGGTATGCACGGTTCTTTGCCTATGTCGCCCTTTTCACCTTCTCGATGCTGATGCTGGTGTTGGCCAATAACTTCCTTCAGCTCTATGTCTTCTGGGAGGCGGTGGGGTTGTGTTCCTATCTCCTGATCGCCCACTGGTATGAACGAAAGTCTGCCTGTGATGCCGCCACGAAGGCCTTTCTCGTGAATCGGGTGGGGGACTTTGGGTTCGGGCTGGGTGTGCTATTGATTTTTCTGACCTTCGGCAGTCTGGACTACCTCACGGTATTTACACAGGCCCCACTGCACCAGGGTGAGGTCATCAACCTCCTGGGCTGGGCGGGAGGACAGTGGGAGGTGGAAGTTCTGACCCTCATCGCCCTGCTGCTCTTTGCCGGGGCGGTT
>DATECO010000165.1:0-16254 GCA_035286865.1 Nitrospiria bacterium
TTGAAATAGGCCTTCGCCACACCGAGTACCCTTAGACCCTCGTTAGCCATAGACCCGATGTGATGAGATAGTTCCTGTATTTGTTCCTCATCAAAATGGCACAGATTGGCAACGGCTTCTGGCGCACCTTTGGCGGCCACCACGTACTCTTCACGGAGGGGCGACTTCCAGAGGTGTGATTGGGCCATGAGCTGCGGGGATAAGGAGTATTCATACACCAGGGTCCAGTCGTGGTGAAGGTGTTCCGTATAAGCCAGGTAATGATCCCCCAATTGCTTGAAGGCCTTTTCCATCGGATCGAAAGGGTCTCTTTCGCTGGCCAGGATACTGAACTCTAAGATCTCGTGAAACTTCTCTGGAAGAGGCTCTTGAGCGTCACCACTCACGTTGTAGAATTCCCCCCCAACAAAAATCTTGCTGACTGCCATACGGTTGAGGGTGATCGTGCCAGTCTTATCCACGAAAAGTACTGTTGCAGAGCCTAAGGTCTCGATGGCCGGCACACGGCGAGTGAGGACCCGCTTCTGTGAAATACGCCAAGCTCCCAGGGCAAGAAAGACCGTGAGCACGACCGGAAATTCCTCCGGCAGGGTGGCCATTGCCAATGTAATACCGGCCAGCAGTCCATTCAACCAATTCTCCCTCGTGATACCGTACAGAATCACCACCAAGACACAGAGGAATAGTCCCAACAAAGCCAGATTGCGGACCAGCCGATCTGTTTCCTTTTGAAGCGGGGCGGTTTCAGGTTCCACTGCTTGCATGGTCTTGCCGATCTTGCCGATCTCGGTCCGGATACCGGTGGCCTGCACCCGGGCGATGCCCTGGCCCTGTAGCACCAATGTGCCAGAGTAGACAAAAGGTAGGTCATCCCCGCCTGGGCGAACTGCCGCCATGACACCATCCCATACAGTCTTCCGCACGGCTACCGATTCACCTGTTAACAAGGACTCATCAACCGAAAGATCATTGCACGAAAGAAGTACGGCATCGGCCGAGACGCGATCGCCTTCAGTCAGGATCAGAATATCCCCTCGGACCACCTCACGACCGGCAATTCGCTTCTGTTCACCGCCCCGGATCACCAAAGCGCGGGGGCTTGATAAGTGGCGTAGCGCCTCCAGCGCCCGTTCTGTCTTACGTTCCTGATAAATGGTAATCCCCATGACGACGAAAACGAAGCTGAGAAGCATCAGTGCCTCGCCCATACTGCCCAACACCATATAGATCGTCCCAGCCGCGACAAGGAGGATGAACATCGGCTGGCGTAATACCTCCAGTGCAATGGCGAGCACATCACGCTTTTTAGCCGAGGGAAGCTCATTGTAGCCCTCTTCTTTTAGCCTCTCGGCTGCTTCTTTTTCAGAATGCCCGGTGATGGTATTTAGGTCAATTCGATTCACGGGGATAGGGATTCCTCCCTTGGAGATTTCCTTGGGTGCACTAACGCCTTGGGCCACAGGATACCACCATCCAAATTGGCTGGGCAAGGACTTTCTGACCTTTAAGCGGAATCATCCAAGGTGGGAAGCACCCGGTCGTGTCCGTATTTGACATCCCACCGACATCTGCTATTCTTAATTCTTGTGATACCATCATCAATTTATCTCTGCGAGTATTTAAGGAGGTATGATGACGGGCGAGAATCCTCGAAAATACAAGCGGGCAAGCATGATGAACAGCGCGGAATTAATGCTGCCAGGCGATCAATCTGCCACAGAGGTTTTGGTGGTCAATGTGAGCCATGGTGGATTAGGGATGTATATTCCTAAACCGCTTGCAGAAGGCACTGAGACAATCCTCAGGATCCTATATAGCGAGGGAAAATCTGAGCGGGTTGCCGAGTCGGTGTTAGGAACCGTCAGGTGGTGCCGCCCCATGGGCACCTGGTTTGGCGTAGGAATTGAATTCAAATATCTTAGCCCCAGAGAGCATGCCATGCTGCTTAAATTTCTCGAACAGACCCCCGCCGCCTAAATCTGCCTTTTTTAAATACCCCGGAGTTTAGCTACTCCCCACGCTATCAAAATCCAACAATCCTTTGAATCTCAAGTGGATTTAAAGGGCTGTCCTTGCTCTTGACTCCAGGACCTGAAGAGAGTTATCCTACTGCATTAAACCAAAGATGAATTAGGCGTTAAAGTGCCTGGGAGGTGTAAGATGGGACCCACCAAAGTGATCATCAAAGGGGATGCGCTTTATGAGGTAAAAACCGGTAAATTGATCACGAAGGGGCTTGCTACCCTGCAGGATACCCAAGAATATTCGGCACACCATTATATCGCCTTACCCGTCCTAGATAATACCGGTCAGCCCTGGTTGCTTGACGGAAACCCTGTGTATTGCCTCCGTGGCACGAGATACGAGACACTGGATGATGAAGTGGTACATCTAGTCCGTTGTCCAGACTGCGGTGGGATGGGTATTTGTATTGATGAGCCCACTGTGGAACGGGAGTGTGTTTACTGCACCCAGTGCGGTCATGAGTTTGATGCCCGGCTGGAGATGATGGAGAGTTGATTGCCCGGCTTGTTTAATCCTGATGCCAGTACAGGAAGACAGTAGGAGTGGCAGTCCCGGATGCCGTTTTAAGCTCCCGCCTAACAATCGCCTCGACAGACCGCACGATTTTACCTGTGCGATCCATGCCCTGGGCCTCAATTCTGAAGATCTCAGACTTCACCTTCATGAGCCCTTGACTGATCAGATTGGTGAGTTGGGCCGCCTCCTGGAGGGTTAAAGGGGCAGATGCGTTGAGTTGTTGCTCTACGCTGCCGAGACTTTCGAAGATTTGATCATCCCTCGTAAAGCTTAGACCATCAGGCCCCTTTCGAAAATGCGAGAGCTTTTCGGCTAACCCCTCGCCCATGCCCAAGGCGATCAAGACCTCTCGAGGGGCGGTATTTAAGTTAACCTTCCCATCCGTATAGAGGGTCACAAACGGCTCAAGGGCCCAAAAGTCTTCCTCCTTCAGACCTCGCACCAACAAGAGCTCTTCCAAGGCTTCGAAGGGGGCATTCTTAGCCTTATAGGCAGGGTCAAGGCCCTGGTAATAGAAGTCCTCTGCGCCCAAAAGGTGTGGATAGGGGTCCTCATCGCGCCAATCCAAGATGGAGTCGGCAGTCTCCTCGGTCATCCCTGGAAGTCTCATGATAATCTTCTTGGAGGCTATATTGAGATTGATCTTGCGATCTTCATCGATGACACCATAGAGAATTTTCGGGTGCCCATCCTCTCCCTGGACTTGGGCACGGACGGTATAGCTGCCCTCGCCCAACGTGACCTCTTTGAAGGCCTCTGGATCATGAAACCACTGATCTGCCAAGGCATCCACATTGGGTGTGGGGTCCTGTTCAAGCTCTGCGACAGCCGCAAGACATCCCGCTTTGGCCAGATAGAGGGCCATCAACCGATCTCTCTGGTAACTAATAAGCTTCTGGTCAAGTGATACGGAGTATCCAAGTCCAATGCTCAAAAGTACCAGAATCGCTAAGATCCAAAGTGAAAGGATAAGAATAGAACCCCGCTTACTTTGAATGCTCATCCTTTTTCTTCTTCAGGAGGCCCTGCGGGATAAACACCGTCTTCGTGAAGGACATCTTTTCACTCTTCTCGTTCAGGATCATTAAGGTGATTCGGACTCCTGGTGGAACCGCCTCACCCCCCTCCCAGATATCCTTCCACTCCCAAGGCGTTTTCTGATCTTCATCCTTGGAAGCGTATTGAAGCGCAAACCCCGCGATGCCGCCCGCCACTAAGTCGGGCTCTCGGTGATTATCTTGAAGCCCTTCGGCATACGATTCGTCCAGGCGATACAAGCCATATTGTGAAGAACCTTGATTACTCCTTAGCTCATGAGTGATCCTCCTGATCGGAAAGGCAGTAGAGGAATCGGCGGTGGTAGGGTTGTGGCGCAGTGTCAGAAAGGAGAGCCTCTGTGACTCTCCAACAAAGGGTGATCCGCTGATTCTCACAGCCCTCTGATTATCCCCTGCCATCTCCTCGAGGATGAGGTAGGTCATTTGGCGGGTCGAGCTAAATTCCTGGGCCCTTCGCCAGACCCCAATCCCGCCTGCAAAGGCTGAATAGACCGCGATGGAAATGATGGCGAAAATAGACAAACTCAAAAGCACTTCAATCAGGCTAAAGCCTGCATGGGATGACCCGTCACTCCTCATCTCTGAGCCTCCGTTCCTGATCGAAGGTAAGTGACGAGAGAGATGTTGCGCTCTCCTCCCCTATGTTTCCAAGAGACCGTCACCTCCGTTTCACAAAGGTCGAGCCCGTTGGGCACAGAGGCATTGATCTGCCATTGGAATTTTATATCATCCTCAAGAAACGTCCCCCTGGAAGTTCCTGGAGTAATGGAACCCTTGGCCTCCAAGTCCCACATTTTCTCCTCCAGGAGAAGCATAGCCTGGGTGTAGTCGTCGGAGGCCCGGAGGAAGTTGAGTGAGCTTCCGAAGGAGCGGATCACAACGGACAATCCGACACTCAAGATAAGAACGGCAAGAATGGTCTCTAACAGTAAAAACCCTCCGTTCACGATCGAGCTTCTTAAAAATAGAGGGTCTTTGTACCGATTAGTCTCAGTCGAGGGTGAAGAGGCTAATGCGTCCGTTCCAAACATTTGTCTCCAATCGGTAGCGGGTCTGCCTGTCATCAAGGATCATCAATTGAAATCGGTCAGCTCGTCCATCGGGGTAAAAGGTAACTTCATACGTGCTGGGTTCTAGAAAGATTCCATCGGGTACCGAATAGACCCGGCCGGGTCGATCATGGATCCGCTGAAATTCGCTCTCAGGGGAGGATTCTTGGGCCTCCAGTAGCCAGTACTGTTTGTGCTCAGCGTCAAAATGGACACGCACCCTATTTCGATAGGCCACAGCCCGCTTGCCCGCATAATCGAGTAGCTTCGCGATATTATAGGAGAAGACTTCAAGCTTGAGTTGGCTGAAGGTTCGGCTGAAGAGAGGAGCAGAAAATCCGAGCAGGAATGTAAGAATGAGAAGCACAACCATTAATTCAAGGAGAGTAAAGCCAACCGGAAGTCTTTGGGGATGAGGGTCATTCCCAGTTGGTGATATCATCGCCGCCCCCCTCCACGCCGTCCGGACCATACGAGAAAAGGTCGTAGTCTTCAGTGTTGTGCCGACCCGGGGATCGGTATACATAGGGATGACCCCATGCATCATTGGGGATGGACCTTTTAAGATAGGGCCCCCTCCAACGTGGGGCGTTGGGTGGGGCTTTTAGAAGGGCTGCCAGACCCTCCTCTGTGGTTGGCAGCCGGCCATTTTCAAACTCAAAGAGGTCTAGCGCCACACTGAGATTAGCATTAATGTCCGCCTGCGCCGCTGCGATCCGGGCCTGCTGGCTCCGACCGGTCAGACGCGGGACCACCATGGCCACTAAGAGGCCAATGATAATAATCACCAACATGAGTTCGATTAAGGTGAACCCGCGATTCTCTTTGAAGACCATCATCGGTTCTCTCCGCTCTCCCCTGGCTTTCCGTCCTGCATCATAGAAATCATAATGTCCGCTTCTTTACTGGTCCCTCATCGAGCCAGGAGATCGATCTGGAAAATGGGTAATAGCATCGAGATCACGATTAACCCCACGATCAATCCCATAACCAGGATCATGATCGGCTCAATCAGTGAGGCCATCAGCTTCATCGCCCGATCGCGCTCACGCTCGTACGCTTCTCCAATCTTCAGCAGCGAGCGGTCCAATGTTCCACCCTCCTCCCCCACAGTGACCATATTGATCACTAACTCGGGGAATACCTCACCATTACGCATGGCCTGAGAAAGACCCATCCCGCCTTCCAGCTGCTCAACGATCCGCTCATACCCTCTCCTCAGCTCTCGATTGAACACCGTATGAGTCACCAACTCGACTGCCTGCAGAATTGGTACACCGTGACTCAATAGCATGCCCAGAGACCGAGCCAATCTAGCAATTTCCACCTTCCGAATGAGAGACCCCCAGATCGGAAGACGTAATTTGATCCGATCCAAAGCCAATCTCCCCTCTTTTGAATGGCTAACACGTTTGAGAACCCCGACGCCCACAATAACCATCGCAAGGACCAGCCACCAATATCCGGCAAACATACGGCTCACCTGGATGAGGATCCTCGTCGGAAGGGGCAAGATTTGTCCCACCTCCTCGAACAGCAACACCAGCTTCGGTACGACAAAGGCCAGGAGGACAAAGATCGTCCCGATGCCGACAAACAGGATGAGGGCCGGATAGGCCAAAGCGGAGCGCACCTTGGCCAGCATCTCTTCCTCGTACTCACCGAAATCGGCCAGCTTCGCCAAAACCCCTGTCAACATCCCGCCAACCTCACCCGACTTGACCATGCTCACAATAAGGGGAGGGAAGACCTTTGGATAATGTGCCAACGCCTCCGAAAAGCTTGCTCCCCCCCGAATCTGACTACCTAGATCTGCCACGATCTTCCGCAAATGTGGATTTTCTGTCTGCCCCATAATGATATGGAGGGCCCGTGTGATCGCCACCCCGGACTCAATCAGGTCGGATAGTTGCCTCATAAAAATACAGATATCTCGGCGCCGAACCCTGGTGAGGAGCCCATAAAAAAGAGAGGTCTTGTGCGTAGATAGGGGAGTCTCCTGTATTCTAATCGCGATAGGAAAACAGCCCATCTGGCCTAATTTTTCGACGACTTCTCCTTCGGATCCAGCGACCAGGCTGCCCTCCACCATCTTCTTGCTGCTGTCCTTGGCACTGTACACAAACCGTGGCATGATCCTATCCCGTCTTATGCCATCCCCTCATCTTCCTCCCGTCCTTAAAGACAAGCGAGGAGAAAAGCTCGGAATGCATTAAAGAAGCAAGGTCTTGGTGATGGAGAGGTATCCTTTAACCAAACCACTCGACTTATCCTTTGTTAGACGCAATTGCTGATTACTCAGGAGATGATTGGAACGATACACCCCGTGAAAGAACTGGATGATCTGGACCATCCCGCCCTTGATTTCGACCTCCACTGAGTATCTTTTTGCAAAGTCTAACGCCTTAACCGGCTGAGGCTTCATATTTGTGACGAAAAGCTCCGATTCCCTTGCCAGGCCTTCTACTTCACTGAGAAGGCTGGAAGTCTCCTCTTCATCGGACCCGGCCCGGGCAAAGTAGTCCGCATTTCTTTTGTGCTCTGCCATTATATGTTCCCGAGATGCCAGGTATCCCAGGTTCTTGATGAGCCGGCTCTCCTCCGCCTGGATTTCTTGATTGAGTCTTTCAAACCCATGGAGGATGGGCTGATAGACCAGGCGATCCATCAAGACCACTAACAGAAAGATCGTCGTGAAAGAGACGATGACCCTTTCCCTTTTTGACAGCTTAGAAAGAAATCCCTTGAGTTTCATTTTTCGTCGTCAGGAAGCACACGATCTCAAAATCCGTCCGCTCACTCTCTCCTTCCGTGACCCTTTTTGTAACTTGTTTAATCTTCACAGGCTCAAAGCCTGGCTGTTTCTCGAGGACTGCCGCGAACCTAAAGACATCGGACATCTCTTCCGAGACCCCCGTCAGGGTCAACTGTTCCCCTTCCTTAAAGGTAATCGCCGTGAGATAAATCTCGCGCGGAAGGAGTTGTTGCAGCCGTGAGAGGAGCTCAATGGTAGAGTTGCGGATCGCCCTAATCTCTTTAACCACTTTTATCTCTTTCCGAAGCCTTTCCACCTCCCGAGCCTGCTCGTTCGTTCTCAGGACTTCTTGTTTCAATTGCTCGAGGTATTGTCGTTTGAAGTAGAGGCGTTCCGACATGAGACCGGAGAAGACCATGAGGATGGATAGGAGGAGGCCACCCATGATCATTAGATCCCTTCCCCTCTTTGCAAGTCCCTCCTTCAGTCTCACCTCCCAGGGAATCAAATCCAGCCCCGCCCTTTCTGGATTCCAGGCCAGGCCAACAACGGCAGTGAAGGATGTGGATCTATTCTTCATTTCGGTATATGCCTGCGTCAGTTGAGCCCCTGGTACCTTGTCAAACAGGGATGTCCTCTCCATCATGAGGTCAAACTTTTCACGGAGGAATTGCTCGGGACCCACGGGCTCAATCTCGATACCTGTGATCACGACCTGGGTAATCGCCCCACCCACCCCCTCATGTTCATAAAGATCGAGGGCAGCCTTCATCTCTTGGGCGAACCTTTCCTCCCATTTTTCCTGACCCTCGAGAAGCTTGCCAGCCCCTATAGGCATTACCTTGGTAAAAATCAACTGACCCTTAGAGACCACCACGAAATCGGTAAAGTTAGAATCGATATCTATCACAGCCACCGGCCCGTCCTTGCCCTTCGCCGAGGATCCTTGTTTCATCTGTTGCCAATTAAGGACGCCTTGCGAACTTAGCCGGATCTCTGCTACCTTCAGATGGGCATCTTCCAAGACCTTAAGACGCTCTTGAGAGATCTCGCGATTGGCAATCACGAGGATGACGTCCGTAAATCCCTCTTTACCCGTACGGATCTGCTGAAAATTGGTAATGACCTCCTCCTTCGAATAAGGGGTCTGCCGGGCCGCCTGTAAACTGATCATCTCTTTAAGCTCTATAGGATCCGTGGTGGGAAGCTTGAGGTTGCGAACCGTCACAAGATTCCGGGGAAGTGAGATCATGAGAGGATCGGTGTGCTCCATCCCGTCCCTCAAAAGTTCACGGAGGATCTTCGGTAACTCATCCGGGGAGTTGATTCGTCTGGCTTCAAGCCTTACAAGCTGCCTCTCTCTGCCATGGGCGGCAACCTGGGCTATTTTCAGCCACTCGCCTCCCCATTCCACTGCGACAACTGCCTTTTGGCGCTTTTCCGTCAGGCTATGGAAAACGGATCGCGTGAGATGTTGTGTCGCCTCGACCGCTCGACTTATTGCCATCGGCATCGCTTATCCCTCTGGCTGCGTGGTTATCATGATCTCCTCCAGCGTGGTGAGTCCTGCCTCGATCTTTTTCAGACCGTCCTGGTGGAGGGTCTTCATCCCCAAACGGATCGCCTCCTTCTTGATCACGTCGGATGGGACCTTTTCCAAAATCAGGTCCTTGATCCGCTCATCCACCTTGAGGATCTCATAGATGGCGGTGCGGCCCTTGTATCCTAGAAATCGGCACTCCTCACACCCCTTGCCACGATAGGAGGAGGTTAGGGATGCTTGCGGGAGCCGTTCAGCGTTACTCTCCGAAACCTCCTCTTTGCATGCGGAGCAGATGAGCCGAACCAATCTTTGAGCAATAAAGGCTTCGGCAGAGGAGGTAATGAGGTACGGCGGGATACCCATATGCATCAGTCGGGTGATCCCGCTGGCCGCATCATTGGTATGGAGGGTACTGAAGACCAGGTGGCCCGTCAGGGCTGCCTGAATCGCAATCTCTGCTGTCTCCTGGTCCCGAATCTCACCGACCATGATGATATCCGGGTCATGGCGCAGTATGCTTCGCAGGGAGTTGGCAAAGGTCACATTGATCTTCGGGTGGACCTGGGTCTGGGTGATACCCTTCAATTCGTATTCGGCTGGATCCTCTACGGTAACGATCTTTTTTTCGCGCGTGTTTAACCTGCTCAGACAGGTATACAGGGTAGTGGTCTTCCCGCTCCCCGTAGGGCCGGTGACCAGGATCATTCCATGTGGCTTTCGGATCAAGGTCTCAAGAGTCCTTTGGTCCTCCGGGAGGAGCCCCAGCTTCTCGAGACTGAAGACCATCTCCATTGGAAGGATACGGATCACCACCGTCTCTCCATGGACAGAAGGAAGTATAGAGATCCGTAAATCCAGGTCCTGATCACCGAGCCTGACCTTTGTCCGGCCATCCTTGGGCAAGCGCTTCTCTGCGATATCCAGTTTTGCCATGATCTTGATACGGGAGACGATGGCCGGGTAGAGGTACTTGATTTCTGGCGCCACCCGGGTTTCATAGAGGACCCCATCCACGCGGTACCGAAGCATCACCTCCTGGCGATCCGGTTCAATATGAATATCTGTCGCCCTCGCCCGGACGGCCTCCTGCAGGATCTGATTGACCAGCTTAATCACGGAGGCATCGTCTGCCCGTCTCTCAATGTCTTCAGCCTCTTCCTCAACATCCACCAGCCCGTGCGATCGTTGATCCACCTCATGGATAGTCTGTTCGGAGAGAGGCCCTGGTGATCCTTTCAATTCATCCTGCCGCTGGGCCATGATCCTTTCGATTGTCTCGGCCCCGACCCCGTAATATTGGTCAATCGCCTTTAAGATTTGCCCCTGACAGGCCAAGAGACATTTAACCTCGCGACCTAAGTGCAATGCGAGGTCTTCCAAGGACAACATCGAATAAGGATTAGAAACAGCCACCTCCAGGGTCTCTCCCTCCAGCCGGATGGGCATAACCTTATAGTGTTGAACAAAACGGACCGGGACACTTCTAACAGCCGCTTCATCTATGGGAGTATCTTTCAGGTTGACGAATGGAATATTGCGCTGTTCCGAGACAGAGCGGAGCAGCTGCTCTTCGGTGATATATTCCCGGCGCACAAGGACTGAACCCAGAAATTCGCCCGTTTTTTTGTGCTCGATTATGGCCCCCTGTAACTCCTCTGGGGTGATTAATTTCTTTTCAACTAAAATCTCGCCAATCAATCTGGGCATATTAATGACTTTCAGCTTATTCCTCGATCTCAAGAGCGGCCCGATCCAGCTGCTCCGAGAGGACCTGCAGTAGCTGCTGCTCGGTGATTGCACCCATGCGGACCAGGACTGAACCCAGTAGCTCACCGGTTTCTTTCTGTGCCTGAATGGCTATCTCCAATTGTTCAGGCAGGACCAGCCTCTTTTCGACCAGGATATTGCCCAACCGGCGGGCCGGCCGCTCTTCCTGGTCACGAATCTGCTCTGAAAGGGCCTTCACCAGATGGTCTTCCGTGATATAGCCCATCTGGACCAGGACCGCACCCAGAGGCTCACCCGTGGACTTCTGCCATGCCAGGGCCTTTTCCATCTGCTCAGGCATCACGAGCTTGTTTTCCACCAGGATTTCGCCCAACCGCCGGGGCAGTTTAGCCTCTGCGGCCCCTCCCTCATGGGCTCTCTGGACGAAGAGGGCCTTCATCAGATCGGTCCCTGTTGCATAACCCATGTGAACCAGGATGGAGCCGAGCAATTCACCCGTTTCTTTCTGGCGGGCCAGGGCCCGTTGCATCTGTTCAAGCGTCACAACCTTCGATTCGATCAGGAGGTCACCCAGCCGGCGCGCCGGCTGCTTTTCCTGACGGTAGAGCTGTTCAGAGAGGACTCTTACTAGATTGGATTCTGTGATAAATCCCATCTGGACCAGGACCGCACCCAGAGGCTCACCCGTGATCTCCTGCCGGGCCAGGGCCTGCTCGATCTGCTCCTCGGTGAGCTGCTTCTGCTCCACCAGCAGCTCGCCAAGCCGGCGGGGCTTCTGACCTTTTGGCTCGCGGGGAGCAGAACGAATGGCGCCGATCATGTAGAGGTTTTCCTCCGGTACCTCGTCGAGCTGGCCTGAGAGGATCTTCTCGCAGCTTGCCAATGTATCCACTAGCGGCACATATTCACCCTTTTTCCCAGTATAGGCCGCCCCGACAAAAAAGGGCTGGGTTAGGAACTTTTGCAGCTTCCGGGCACGTTCGTAGATCGTCCGATCCGATCGGGGAAGCTCATCCACCCCGATGACCATCACAATGCGTTTGAGTTCCTCGTACTTATTCAGGACCTTTAGGACCTCGGTCGCAATCCCGAAGTGCCTCTCTCCCACCACATCAGTATCCAGATGGACACTGGAAGAAACCAGGGGATCAATTGCGGGATAGAGACCGGCCTGAACCCTTTCACGCGATAACACCATGTTTGAGTCGAGGTAACTAAAGATACAGACCACAGCAGGATCGGTAGGATCATCTCCGGGCATGAAAACCGCCTCGATGGCTGTAATTGAGCCACCCCTCCGGGACCGGATCCGTTCCTGAAATTCGGCCATTTCGGAGAAGAGGGTCGGCTGATACCCCGTCTCAGAAGGGATCCTTCCCATCAGGGTTGAGAGCTCGGACCCGGCCTGGCAAAACCGATAGACATTATCAATGAATAAGAGGACATCCTGTCCTTCCTCCTGTAGCTGCTCAGCCATAGTAATTCCGCTCAAGATCACCTCAAATCGTGCCCCAGGGGGTTCATTCATCTGGCCAAAAACCATGACCACCTTATCCAGGAGGTTTGTTCTCATTAGCTCGTAGTAGAGCTCATTCCCCTCGCGTATCCTCTCGCCCACCCCAATAAAGACGCATGCCCCCTGATGCCTCTCCACAATGTTATGGATCAACTCGAGGGTCAGGATGCTCTTTCCCAGGCCCGCACCCCCGAGGAATCCGGACCTACTGCCTTTTACCAGGGGATACAACAGGTCAATCATCTTGATCCCGGTCTCTAGAATCTCGTAACCCTTGTGGGATGGCTCATCCAGGTCCGGATCAATCGCGGTCGCCTTCTTTCGAATCGGACGACGAAGAGAGGCCTGAATCTCCCCCTTGCGGTCAATGGGATCCCCCATGACGTTCGTCAGACGGCTGAACAACCCTTTGCCTACCGGCACCCTGATCGGCGATCCGGTGGCAACCGCCTGTGTATTTCTCGGGATTCCAATGGTAGAGCTCATCGCAATACATTTTGCCCGATGGTTCTCTAAATGCTCCGCCACCTCCAGGTGAATCTTCTGCCCATCGTCAGTCTGGGTTTCAAGGATCTCATGAATAGGTGGCAGTGGGGTGTCCACATCAAACCGTACATCCACGATGGGGCCACGGATCGCGACGACCCGACCGACCGGTTTTAGCTGACTGGCTTGCTGTTCCATCACTTGGCTAATAAGAGACCTGCATAGGATTCCCGGATACTGGTATCTACCGCTTCATGCTTACTTCGAAAATACTGAAATTGAAACTTTTTCTTCAGGTCCTGGAGCGTTTGAAGGCTTATATCCATGTGTAGGACACGGGCAGCCAATTCGGAGAGCCGGCTGTCCCAGAATACTTCCCGTATCTTCTGGGCCAGGAGGAGTCTGACGAGATATTCGACAATCAAATAAGCCGAGGGTTCCAGGATCGTCTCTTTAAATCTGGGCTCCATCTCCCCGGAACCCTTCAAGGGTCGTTCATAGGGGAGGAGCTGAAAAGAGTCCACCTCCTGACGAGTAAAGGATTGGAATCGCGGATAGAAAACCAGCAACCTTCCAACCTTCTGCTCCAGATACCAATCCGCAACATAATGACTCAATTTCTCAACTGCCCGATCATCCATCTGTGAGCCTGGTCCCGAAAAATGAGTGAACTTTTTTTTGAGATCCGTCAGGTAGAGCCTCCCCCGTTCCCCCACAACTATCAGGTGTGCACACTCTGAACCAGGGGTCTCCAGAGCCATTTGGATGACCGAGGTATTTAATCCTCCCACAAACCCCTCATCCGAGGTGACTATGATGAGCCCTAGGGGGGCCGCCGGCCGTCCAGGGCCTCCCGGCTGCTTGAGAAACGGATGGATCGCTGGGTCAGGAAGGATCAACCGGAAAAACCGCTCTAAGATCATCGTGGACATGGTGGCAACACCCGTCTCAGCTAGCTTGGGCCGCTTTTCTTGTAGTGAGTGAAACTGTGACGTGGCCACCTGCTTGATGACCTCCATGAACTCCATCAGGTCCGTGATCGTACGCAGTTCATTTTTGATGCGTAGTAAGGTATTACTACTCATGCGGGCCCCTCTTCCGCCAGTTGAGACTTCAGAAACTCCCGAAATCCTTCATCGAGCTGCGCTTTGACCTCCGGCGTGAGCCGCTCCCCTCGTCCCAGGTTCTTAACGAGATCCAGATGCCTCTTCATCAGAAAGGTAAAGATGCCGGCCTTTAATATCTTCCAACCTTCTATATCCAATCCGTTCAGAACTTCACTCTTTAGCGCATAGAAAAGGACAATCTGTTCTTCCAGTGAGACGGGCCGATTCTTATCCTGCATGAAGATCTGTGTCATGGCGGCACCTTTTCGAAGGCGGGTCTCGGCCTCCGCAGAGACCCCGGACTTGACCCTAGTCAATCGGAGGAGCTCCTTATACTGGATATAGTCCAGCCTGACCTGACGACACAGCTCCTTGATGGCCTCACACTGGATCTTACTTCCAATCCGGGAGATCGAAAGACCGAGATCAATGGCGGGTTTGAATCCCTCCTTGAAGAGGCTGGTGCTAAAGTAGATCTGGCCGTCCGTGATGGAGATGAGATTGCTGGGGATATGACCTGTAATATCCCCTTGCTGCGTTTCTACAATGGGGAGAAAGGTCATTGTCCCGCCCCCCAGGTCCGGTCGCAGCCTCCCAGCCCGTTCCATTAGCTGAGAATGGATATAAAAGACATCACCCGGGTAGGCTTCCCGGCCGGGAGAGCGTTCCAGCAAAAGAGAGATCTGCCGATGAACCCAGGCGTGCTTGGTCAGATCATCAAACACCACCAGGACATCTCGCCCGTGGTACATTAAAAACTCTCCGATTGAACAGGCGGTGTAAGGGACCAGGAACTGCTCGCCCGGGGAGTCCGCTGCCGTCGCTGCCACCACGATGGTATAGTCCATTGCCCCTCGATCTCTGAGGAGCTCCGTGATCTTTGACAGCGAGGTGTAGCTTCGGCCGATGCAACAGTACACGCAGATCACATCCTTTCCCCGTTGATTCAGAATCGCATCAATACCCACAACCGTCTTGCCAGTCATCCGATCTCCAATAAGGAGCTCACGCTGGCCCTTCGCGATGGGGATAATGGCATCGATCACCTTTGTCCCGGTGTATAACGGATCCTCCACCGGTACCCGCTCCATCACACCGGGAGCGATCCGAAAAATAGGGTAGAAATCATCCGCCTCTATCTTGCCCCGCCTTTCGCAGGGCCTCGACAGACTGTCCACCACACGGCCGATAAAGCCCTTCCCGACGGGGATCTTGAAGGGCTCGGACTTGCTGATCGCCTTGTCACCAGACCGCAGTTGGGTCTCGTCACCCAAGACCAAGACCATGACCTCCTCTTCATCAAACCCGATCACCATCCCCTTGAGGTCATTTGGCAAATGGACCATCTGGCCATAAAGGCAGGAGGGGAGGCCCACCACGCTCGCGATCGCTTTCTTGATCTCTTTGATGGTCCCAACCTCTTTGGTTTCAAGAAGACTGGACTCGAGGTTATCGAGCGAGACTTTCTCTAACATGAGCCATGACCCCCTTGAGCTTATTTTGAAGGCTGCCATCCAGGACCAGGTGATCTAGATGGACGATCATCCCCGCGATGATATCCCTGTCGTTGGATTCCTTGAGAATGATCCGCCTGCCTATTTTCGAGGAGAGAACCTGATTAAGGGTTCCCCGCTGATCCTGGGTAAGAGGGAAAGGAATTCTGACCTCAGCAGTTTCGATATCCGTCTGCAGTCTCTGGCCGTCGAGTTCTTGGATCTCTTCGATTAGCCCATCAATCAGTTGATGATGAACCGCCTCTGCAACCCGCGTGGAGAAGATTCGCTTAAGGATCTCGAAGGCCAGATCCACAGCCTTGGCTTCTCCCTCGGAGATGAGCCTGGCCCTCATTCGTTCTTCTCCGGAGACGGCCTCGGCCACGATCCGCTCAGCTTCTTCCTTGGCCTTGGCCTGGGCCTCTTCCTTTATCCTATGAACCTCTCCCTCTGCCTCCGCTCGGAGCCTCCGCATCTCTTCGCGACGCTGAGCCATCTCCGCCTTGAGTGCCTGCTCTGTTTCTTCCTTGGCTTTTTTAAGCTCCTCTTCCCGCCTTAAATTTTCCTGGTACAACTGCTCTAACCTTGCGACGGAGTGGGTCACCTGCCGATAGAGGAGATGCCGCAAGAGATAAACCAGTAGCCCAAACGTGATCACCTGGATTAAAATGAGCTGCCACAGAATCATTGTCACCTCACAAACAGATGAAAGATGACCAAAAGCGAGATAATCGCAATCGCCTCAGCAAAGATAAAGGCCAGGATCATTGAGGTCTGAATCTTGGGAGCGGCGGATGGATTTCTCCCCAGGGCCTGAACACTGGCATAGCCAACGGCCGCAATCACAAAGGAGGGGCCCAGGGTGGCGATTATCAGGATCAGGATAATGGTGAGATTTTTCATCGTTCGACGACAACCAGCAGCTCGTTTTTTTCCATCATGGCCACTCCCTTCCGGATGACGAGGGTCTTTCCATCCA
>DATECO010000166.1:0-3313 GCA_035286865.1 Nitrospiria bacterium
CCAAGCGAGGCCGATTATCCCAGCAGCCGTCTGAGGTAACCCTCATCGGCCATTTTGAGGGCGAAAAGGATTTAGGGGAGGCAGCAAGAGGGGTGGATCGGGCCCTGGCTGCACAGATCAAAGAACTTATAAAAAGCGGAGAGTTTGCGGGAAAGCATCAGCAACTCTCGCTCATCCATGCAAGGACACGGGCCCACACGAAAAGGATCTTGATGGTGGGGCTGGGAAAGCGAAACGACTGTTCCCTGGAAAAGATCCGGCAGGCCATGAGCAAGGCTGCCCAGCAGGTGCGTGATCTCGGCGTCGGCAGTTTTTGCACCCCACTTATCGCAAGGGGCTTGCGTGGGATCTCCCCGGCAGAGATGGCCCAGGCGATGGTCGAGGGGATTATCCTGGGACTGTATCAGTTCAATGTGTACAAGACCGAGCCTCGGGATTCGACCAGATCCATTCAGGAGTTCACCCTCCTGGAGGAGGAGAGTCGCCACTTAAAGGAGATACAGAAGGGAATTCACCGAGGCCAGATCCTGGCCGAGGCCACCAATCTTGCGAGAGACCTTGGCAATTACCCCTCCAACTATGTCACCCCGACTCGCCTCGCGGAGATGGCCCAGGGGATGGCGGGTGAACTGGGCCTGGAGTGCGAGGTCCTGGAAAAGCCCCAGATGGAGGCCCTGGGCATGGGGGCGTTTCTGGGAGTGGCCCGGGGAAGCCAGGAGCCTCCCAAGTTCATCATACTCAAATATCAGGGTAAGAATGGTGCCACAAGACCGATCGCCCTGGTGGGCAAAACGATCACCTTTGACTCTGGCGGGATCTCTATTAAACCCAGCGAAAAGATGGAACAGATGAAATATGACATGATGGGAGGCGCCACCGTGATGTGTGCCATCAAGTCAGTGGCCCAGCTCAGGCTTCCCGTCAATGTGGTTGGATTTCTCCCGGCTACTGAAAATATGCCCAGCGGCACAGCCATCAAACCCGGCGATGTGGTCAAGACCCTTTCTGGAAAGACCGTTGAGGTAATTAATACGGATGCTGAAGGCAGGCTGATCTTAGCGGACGCCCTGACCTATGCCATCCGCTACCGCCCTACCGTCATTGTGGACGTTGCTACCCTCACCGGTGCATGCACCGTGGCCCTGGGCCATCAGGCGATCGGGCTCCTGGGAAATCACCGCGGTCTCTTGGACGCGGTCAAGAGAGCGTCGCAGGCCGCCGGCGAGCGGGTCTGGGAACTCCCACTCTGGGAGGAGTATTACGATCAAATCAAGAGTGATATAGCCGACATCAAAAATGTGGGTGGACGGGGCGCAGGGACCATCACCGCAGCGGCATTCCTGAGCAAGTTCGTGGGAGACTATCCCTGGGCACACCTGGACATTGCCAGTACGGCCTGGGCAGATGAGGGCCGGCCTTATACCCCCAGAGGGGTTACCGGTATTGGGGTGCGCCTACTGGTCCGCTTCTTGATGGATTCCAAAACCCACCCATTGTTCAAGCCCCTTCCTGTGCTCAAGCCTGACCCTCTTCTCAGCCGAAGTCGGAATAAGGGTCATGGATGAATCTGAAGGCCAAGATCAGTCAGCTGATTATCTGCGGCTTTGATGGGACCACCCCTCCCAAAGAACTCACCAGGCTAATCAAGACCCACGGGATCGGTGGGGTGATCCTCTTTCAGAATAATCTGCAGGACCCCATCCAGATTGCAAAGCTGAATCATCAATTACAACATTTATCCACACTCGCCCCGCTCTTGATCATGATTGATCAGGAAGGGGGTCGTGTCTCAAGACTTCCACCCTCCTTCACACGCTTTCCCGCCTGTGCCCTGTTGGGTGATTGTAATTCTTATGATCTCTCCTACCGGATGGGACAGGCCACGGCCCGCGAGCTGCGCGCCGTGGGGATCAACATGAACCTGGCCCCCGTCCTGGATGTTTGCACCAATCCTGCTAATACAGTGATCGGGGACCGGGCCTTTGGAAGTCATCCCACGCTGGTCTCGAAGCTGGGCCTGGCCCTGATGGTGGGTCTACAGGATAACGGGGTGATCGCCTGCGGTAAGCACTTCCCAGGTCATGGGGACACGGTGGCGGATTCTCATCAGGAATTACCCACGGTCACGCATCCGCTGGACCGGCTGATGCAGGTGGAGCTTAAACCTTTTCAGCATGCCATTGAGAATCGCCTGCAGGCCATCATGACCGCCCATGTGATTTACACCTCCCTGGATACTCGATTCCCTGCCACTCTCTCCAAAAAGATTGTGACCAAGCTCCTGCGCGAGGCCATGGGATTTCATGGGCTCGTCATCACCGACGACCTGCAGATGAAGGCCGTCGCGGATCATTATCCACTCACCGAGGCGGCCATCAAGGCGATTACCGCTGGGGCTGATCTACTGCTGATCTGCCGGCATCCTGAACTCCTGGAAATGATCCTCGAGGCCCTTCACAAGGCGGTCAAGCGAGGAGCCATTTCCGAAAAGCAGATCAATCATTCCCTGGCCCGCATCCTTTCCTTAAAAGAAAAGATGTTGCTTCCCTATCAACCTGCCTCGCTCAAAGGTATTAAGGCCACTGTAGGTCATCCGGACCACCAGAAGATCGCCCATGAAATCCAGACGCGGGCAATGCGGATGCCCCACTCCAAAACTCAAACCCCCACCTTGCCCCCAAAAAAAGGCTGATCGATTTGATACAGCCCCTTGCGCATTCCCCATTTATTGGGTACACCTGTTGTAACGCCGGCTCATCAAGAGCTATTGTAGGTGCCTGCGTATATAGTAGATCACGTTATCGGCGCCTTTTTGCTTTTTTACTGTATCTGGCTGTTGACCCCCTTGCCTCCAGGCCGGATCTCTTCCCCCCCGTCCCGGTCAACAACCAGTCCAGTGAGACTTTTCCATAGTCTGCGATCCTGATCAGCAAATCCGGTGAGGGGACCCGGCCCCGCTCGTACCGGCTGATATAGTTCTGCTTGTAGACCCCCAATACCTTTGCAAAGTCCGTTTGGGTCAGCTTGCCCCTGATCCTCCGTATTCTTTGTCCTACTTGCACTGGTGAAAACTTCTGCATAGAATCCTCCTGCGGATTTTTGTCTCGATCGTCCTATCCCCTGCTAGTATATTCCGCCAACCTCTTTTTATGGAGTATAGCGATGCCAGGCCAGAAAGTCAAGATCGAAAAGGATAGCTCGGGTGCGGGGGAGTCCCCTTTGAATTTTTAAGTTGTACGAGGACCATTTCCATATCCGGTGGAGGAGGCACCGAAAATTCCAGGTATTGTCTCGTTCGGGGATGATCAAAACC